>NZ_JBIWEY010000041.1:0-39433 GCF_044762775.1 Lysinibacillus sp. NPDC096418 | reverse complement strand
GCTGTCCGTCAGACTTCATGGAACCGCCGTATACGGATCCGTACGTACGGTGGTGTGAGAGGACGGGAGTTAGTCGCTCCCTCCTACTCGATTTTAAATAGAAAGTTACATGTCTAGCTTTAGTACTAAAATAAATGGAATAAATTTTCAAATTATTGCGCAAAAAACAATCAGAAAATTCGAAAACATGATAAGCTATTAGTAACACTATTAACAATTGTTAGGAGGAACGAAATGGAGCAATTAGTAGTGATAGTAGCGTTTGTGATTCTTATTTTTTGTATTGTTTTAATAGTTTTATTTAAATCCTCTAAGGAACAAACAGAACTTCAGGTAGTAGCGACATACGAAGGGTTAAATGAATTAGGACAAGTTCTCATGAAAGTACTCTTTACCTTCTCAGTTGGAAAACGAACGAATAGTAATAAGAATATACTTGCACACATAAAGTGGTCAGAGGGATGGAAACCCCTTAGTTATAATGTTAAGGAAAATGGCGTATATCGAAAGGATAGTTTGTTATTAGTAGATATAAATGAATCCTTTCTTACTTTTGCAATAGATGAAGTAAGTGCAGTAGACAAACATGGTGGTGGAGAAGGCTATATAGTATTTACACTAGACTGTCCCTCTAACGCGGCAAAATCAACAGTAGCGATGATTATCGATATCCATACTAAGAAGGTGGCCTATCAATTATCTGACTCCACTAGCTGGGATAATGACTTTGTTGTGAGTAATTAAATACAAAATTAGCTATTCGTAGGAGAAGTGTAACGAATAGCTCTTTTTATGTTGTATTTTGTAAATGAAATAAAAATGTGGTATTTCTGAAACTTATTGTGCAAGACTTCGTAGTATATAGAAAAAGGTAGCTTCCGCATTATTACACTTTAATATCGTAATGATTATATCGAGACGGGTATGTATGATATAACGGTCCTTTTTTGAGTTTTTCTATGGTACTTAGGAAGAAAAATCGCAGCTTTGCAAAATTAACATTTTCTATTCTTGAAATTAAAAGCTTTTTTTGGGGGTGTTCACGGTGAATAAAAAGTCAATTAGTATCTTTTTTGTACTTATTTTAATTTTACTATTTGGGTGTGTTCAGGAAGAGGAAACTGTTTGGACGCAATCACCGACATTTATGCATGATGAGATGATTTTGTATGGAACCGAAGGGAAGTTCGGTATGATGAGAGCGAATGGGGAAGAGAATGAACCTGATTTCCCCGTAGGTCAAGGACGTTTGTATAATTTGTATTTTTTAGATTCCTCTCAAAATAATGATGGTAAAAAGTTTAAAATGACCGCTACCCATCAAGAAACAAATGAAACGGTTGAGCTTTATGAGTGGGATATTTGGAATAACAAGAGTGGAGCGAAATTTGGCTTTGACCAAGAGGGACTTTGGAAAGTTACAGTAACAATTGAGGAAGCTGTTGTTACAGATTTCATTGTACGTGCTGAAGCGATTATCCCAGTAACTTCGAAAATAGATAGGGAATTTGATTTTACGTATCTCGAAGAATTGCCAAGTGATAAATTAGAAAAATATGAGGAGTTTTTAGAAAACGGAAAGACTAGTAGTTTAATAAATTTTACGCCAGAAGAAATGGGGTTAATTCATATGAATTTAATATTTGAACATAACATTAGTAAATTATACGCCATTACTTATGATAATGGTCAGCTTCCAACCTTTGAACAATTTAACAATGAGTATGAACAATATTTATCGCATGATTTTATGAAAGATTATTTGCAATATAGATTCTATGATTCAATCTCAATTCAACGGGAAACCAGTAATGGAAATTTAACAATTGTTCAAATAGATACTAGGTTAGGAAGTAGTAAATATGTAAAAACATTTGCGTTAGTTAAGGAAAATGATATTTGGAAAACGGATTACTATCATTTGATCAAAAATTAAAAGAGCGAAAAAATCTGAACTGAAAAGGCTCTGTACTTTTATCAAGAATAGAACGGAGCCTAGATATAGAAACTTAAAACAATGGGTTGTTTTTGATTTCTTCTTCAATCGACGCGACAAGGCTTTCTGCATCTTCGGCAGTGATCACTTCTCCATTGACCACAGCAAATAATTGTTCGACACAGAGTTCGCAGTTTGACGTACAGCCGAATTCTTCAACCTCAACATCAGTTCTATTCAACATTTCGTCATAGGCATCGGAAGAGCCTTGTGCCATATTAGACACGCAAAATTCAATTTGACACTTCATCGGTGCCTTTTCCTTCTTTTTAAAAAATGAAAAAGCCATTTCTTCTCCCCCTATGTATATGTGAAGTTGTTATGTAAACGCATAAAAACTCACTGTACCTATCTAGTTGCAAATATAATTGTTTTATAGAAAATATGCAAGTGAATACTTAAATTCTTATTTTTAGATCCTAGTAAAGAAAACACAAATAAAACTTGAATCTGAGGTGTACATATGCGGTCATCAACGTTGAAAAAGTTAATCTTGTACTTTCCAGTTATTTTTTTGATTCATGATTTAGAGGAAATCGTAACAATTGAACAAGTCCAACTCCCGTTTCAACTTCCGTTTACTATCTCAGCTATGGAGTTCACGATTGCATTTGTATTTCTATGGATAATAGTAACTGTAGGCTGCTTATTTGCAGCAAATGGAAGAAGATTTCTTTGGATCAAACCACTCCCGCTTTTCTCCTTACTTGTTGCAGGGGTGTTTTTAGCAAATGGCATTGGGCATGTCCTACAAGCAATTGTATTTCAAAAGTATGTGCCAGGTGTTATAACGGCTGTTTTAGTATTGATTCCATATTGCATAATGGCAGTCAAAAAGCTCTATGATGCAAAGGTTCTTACGGTGAAGCAAATTGCATGGTATTTAATAGGTGGCTTTCTATTACAAACACCAGCTGCATTATCGGCATTGCTTATAGGCAAAAGCGTAGTTGCATTATTTTAGTGAATGGAAAGCATCGGACTAGATGTAATATGTCACTGATTTGTAACAAATAGGGAAAATGAGTATATTTATTTGTGGAAAATGGCACCTCTTTTGCTATTCGACGTTCTGTATATGGAGGACTGTTTTACAGGATCTTCTAAAAAATGATGGTGGAGGAAATCACGTTGAGTACAGAAAAGTTATTAAGTATCAGTAGTAATTCATTATTTGTAGCATTTATTTTATTGTTAATCGCTATTTTGCCATTGGGCCTAGCGGTAAAATCGAAAGGCAGGATGTTTGAAAGGCTTGGGCTTACTCTTACGGGCGGTGCATTTTTGTTACAGTTAAGCTATTTCTTCTTAAGATGGAAGGCTGTCGAGCATGCACCTGTTAGTAATATGTACGAGTTTATGACGTTTTTCGGTATTATGCTAATCGGTAGTTTCTTAATTATTCATTTTTTGTACAAGCAAATTGTGGTAGGTTTGTTTGTAATTCCAGTTTCGTTAATCATTATAGGTTATGGCAGTGTGTTTACGCGGGAAGTAACACCCCTTATACCATCACTACAAAGTAACTGGCTGACAATTCATGTTATCACTGTTGCTTTTTCAAGTGCGATCTTATCAATAGCATTTGCCACAGGGATTATTTATCTATTACGAACGTTAGATGTACATAAGAAGACAGCTAGTACACGTGGATTGGAATTTGTAATGTTCTGTTTGATTGTTACAATAGGTTTTATCGGTGCATCCACTGTTTTCAATCTTGCGACAGAGGAAGTAACTGTACAATTTGAAAATGCTCAAGAAACGGTGGAACAAACAACATATACAATGATGCCGCTTGTTGTTAATAAAGGTGCTGTAGCGGTTAGTGGCGAGTCAATTAGTGCGATAGAGCTTTCAAATAAAATTGATGCAAAAAAACTGAATTCCATTGTTTGGGCATTTATTGTTGGTTCTATATTATATGGTGTTATTCGACTCTTAACAAGAAAGAAAATAATTGTCTTATTAAAGCCGCTAACAAATCGAGTGAATGCTCCATTAATGGATGAAATATCATACAGAGCTGTTGTGATAGGATTCCCGTTATTTGCCTTAGGGGGGTTACTATTTGCGATGATCTGGGCACAAATTGCTTGGAGTAGATTTTGGGGGTGGGATCCAAAAGAAGTTTGGGCTCTTATCACCTTTTTATATTATGCAGCGTTTCTTCATTTCCGACTTTCTAAAGGATGGGAAGGGGAGAAAACTGCTTGGCTATCCATTATTGGATTCGGTATTATTGTCTTTAATCAAGTTTTCGTGAATTTAGTCATTTCAGGATTACATTCATACGCTTAAATTCTAGGAGTGGAGGTTGCACATTCAGCATTTTCAAAAAAATTAATGTTGTTAGTGCAATCTTTATGATAATGCCTTTTGTGCCATGCTGACCCAATCCAGTTAAAGGCTTGGTCAGTATGACATTGCTTATTGCCTTGCCGTTTTATATAGGTTTCTTGAATCTAATAAATCAATATGTAAATAGCGAAGAAGAAGGGGAGATTTAGCGTTTTGGTGGTATATAATTTAATGTTCCATAGTATAAGTGAAAAGAGACATCCATAAATGGATGTCTCTTTTTTGAGTTCAAAAATTAATTCAATTTAAGAATTAAAGTTTAACAACGTTAGTAGCTTGTGGGCCACGGTTGCCTTCTTCAACGCCAAATTCAACTTTTTGACCTTCTTCAAGTGATTTGAAACCTTCACCTTGGATAGCTGAGAAGTGTACGAATACGTCGTTTCCGCCTTCTACTTCGATGAAACCAAAACCTTTTTCTGCGTTAAACCATTTTACTGTACCTTGAGTCATTTAAAAAACCTCCAAAAATAAATTGAAAAACTAATCCTACAACAAGTAAAAAAAATCACTGTAAAAAATGCTCGTACTAACACGATCACTTTTTAATAGGTGATTTCATTGTTTACGATTGAAGTATTACATTTATTATACAATAGGATTTTACACTTGTCTAGTAAAAAAACAAAAATAATGCAAACAATTCCTTCACTCGTATTTGTTGCATTTGAATTACTAATGAGCTAGTGGACTTCCGAGTAAATCGAGTAATACTGCGGACTAACCACATCTGTTACTACGACTTTTTCTTAAAAGTTTTCAATATAGTTAAAAGATATGGGTTTATGAAGTGAATATTTAGTTAAAATATGGATATTGTAGATTTGATGGATTAAATAGTACAGGAATGGCTTTTGAACAGGGCTTTAAATGGGTGAAAGCTGCACGATTATAATTAACCTAGCAGCCTTTTACATTGGATTTGAGTATGTTTTAGTTAGTGATACATTAAAAAAATACTTTTCTAGATAAATCAATTTTATCGTTTCCTCTAATAATAATTTCGTATTTTTCATCATCATGTAGTAGTAAGGGTTGCTTATTCATAATAATTAATTCATTCGTAATATTCGTTAGCATTTCTACTTCTTCATTAGAGAGTTTACTTTGAAGGTTCGTTTTGATAATAATTTTAAAAGGATTTGAATTATTGATGAAAGTTATACCTGTATAATGAATACTTGTTTCTTTCAGTGTTTTATCAATGTCAGTAACCGTCATTGACCATGGGGCCTCGGAATTAACTAGGATTCTTTTGGTTACTGACGGGTTGCTGGTATGCCATGAAGTTGGCGCAAAGGTATATGTTAAGCAAAGAAAAATAGCCATGATGATTATCCAAGATAAATTTTTATTGTTTTTGTATTCCAACTGTTCTCTATAATGTTGTTGAATTCTTCTTTTAGTCAAAATTATGCCTCCCTTGTCACGTACATGTACAATAAAAGTCGAGTAGTTTTTACTTTAATTTCTTTATACTATGAACTCAGGGATATTTTGTACTGACCTAGAAGTAGTCTGTTTACATGCAAAAAGTTAAAAAACAACTGTGTGGGTTACTACTTATTAGTCAATCCAAGCATTTTCTTTAGCTACAATAACTGCCTCTGCGCGTGATTCTACATGAAGCCGCACGAAAAGCTTCGATAAATAATTTTCTACGGTGCGTTGTGTAACACCTAAATTAGAGGCTATAGCTTTATTCGTATAGCCTTGAGCGACAAACTGCAAAATTTCCTGTTCTTTGTTACTGAGTTGGACATCTTGCTTTACATCCGATCGATGGGTGCGCTGTTGCACAAAATCTAAAAAGTCGACAGGTAGTAAAATTTCTCCACGAAGAGCTGCTTGAATTGTATGTAAGACCTGCTCCTTTGTGGCAAGTTTAGATAATAACCCATCGATTTTTTTTTCTACGAGTAACTCATAATAGTCTACTAATTCATAACCTGTATACAACAGTATAGTAGCTTCTGGTTGCTTCTTCTTTATCATTTCGGCAAGTTGAATACCGTTAATTGGTTTCATATTAATATCAATTAAGTAGAGCTGAAATGTTTTTGTCTCCATAAGCGAGAGTACAGATGATCCGTCCTGTTCTGTTTCTATTTGAACATTCGCTAAGTTTTGTAAAAGCGTTTTTGTACCGTCTAAAACAACAGGGTGATCGTCAACAATAAGCAAATCAATCATGTTTAGTCTCACTTTCTTCTAGTATTTGTATATTAATATACATTCCCTCATGTGGTTTTGACGTAATATTCATGTCACCACTAAATGCACGTACACGTTCTCTAATTCCATTTATCCCCATTGATGTTGTAGAACTCATCATTTCCTCAACATCGCAACCAATACCATCATCTGTATATTGCAAGGTAAAGCCATGATCGATTGCACGAAGATGAAGTGTCACCTCAGTCGCGTTAGAATGCTTAATGGCATTATTAAGCAGCTCCTGTACAAGGCGATACACAACCAGGTGTAGTGTTACATCTTGAAAATTCACACGTTCGATTTGTGCATCGAGTAAAAAATTCGCACGTATTTTCACTTTTTGTATGAGTTTTTTTATTGCAACTTGTAAGCCAAATGTATCGAGTAGTGGGGGGCTTAGGTTTTCACAATATTCTCGTAAATCTTGAGAAGCATCGAGAAGTTGTTCGCGAATTTTAAGCACTCGTTCTTTTTTGATAATAGGGTGGCTTGCAAGGACGTCGAGTTCCCTTGCTAGATGTAGTTGCTCCTGTAAAATCGTGTCATGTAATTCCTGAGCCAGAATTGTTTTTTCCTTTTCGATAATATTCCAAAGTAATTTATCGAGCCATGGGAGTTGGGTATGGCTCGCTACCTTCATGTGATGAATTTCTTCCACTAAATCCTCGATGAATTTTAGATTATCAACAAACATTGAGAAGTAGAGAGATAGTAATTCTAGCCATAAAAGCTCCTTTTTTTGAAGTGAGCTTGAAATGGTTAAAACAATCTTTTCGTCTGCCGTGTCATGTAATACGAGCTGAATTACTTTATATTCAATCACCATCTCACCACGTGATAAGGGTAAGTCATCTGTAATCGTTTCTATTGTAAACGCGGTCGTACCAAGTTTATTCGCAACTTCATGCATGAAGCGAACTTCTAAATCCTGTTGGTTTTTTGCGTTGCTAATGCGGTTAACTGCCCCATATAAATTATGTACATAGTCCCCGTTAGAAGAAAAAATTATTTTTCGATGTTTAAAATCAAGGTGCTCTTTTATATAGAAGCCTGCTAGTATACCGATGAAAAGTAAGATGAAAATCCCTATTATCTTTGTTATTGATTCGAGCTCGTTCAACAAGAGCGAAATCCCAATTGTCAATATAAAGGAAATCGAAAATGCAAGGGCAGAGTAATAACGAAAACGAGATAATTGATATTCAATATCTAATAATCGTTCATTTACTTGAATAAAGATAAACGAAAATGGAATGAGCAGTAAAAATAACGAACTAAACTCTCCAGATAGGATAACTGGGCGCCCTAAAATTTTAGGGACAACAAACAATAATAAAAATGGCATAAATGGAATGATTAAAGAAATAGCAATTAATCGTATTTTTGGTGAGCGTGTTTGTAAATAGCTCACCAACAAAATACATATGATGCAAAGGATGAAAACACAAAATAGCCCAAGAACCATATTTGGAGTAACAAGTCGAATGTTAGGATAAAGGACATATATCGCATCACTAATAAATATAAGTAAAGGAAAAATATAGAGCAATCGGGCCTCGATAAATGGCCATTTAATCTGTAGATAGTTAAAATATTGTTGTAAAAAGTGAATGAGTATGGTTAAGCATAAAATAATCAAAAAACCAATTACTAATATTCCTACACTATTACCCCTACTAGAAGCAATACTACTAATAAACGCCAGAGAAACGGCTAATAAAAAAAGTATCAGTAGTGTAGTTAGAAAATTACTTTTATTTTTTCGCCCTAAATAGAGTGTTACACAAATAGATAAGACAAAATAGATCATTGGAAAAATAATGAAGATAAGAAGCTGCTCGGGTAAGTCTCTATGCGTGATAGTAATTGTATGAGTCGTACCGTCGGCTTTTATTATGGTTAATTCTTTTGCTACATTTACATAACGAAATTTTTGAACACTAGAAATACTAGCTGGAGGCTGTTGATCAATCCTTATCAAAATATCGCCTTTTTCAATATTGTGCTGCTGAGCCCACTTTGGATAATAGGGCTCGTCAATGACAAATTGTCCATTAACTTCATTAAGAGCGATGTTAACAAACGGTGTTTGAATGGCTATTGATAAAAAGTAAATACCAAGAATTATGTAAATGGTAAAAAAACTAGTGGTAAATTTATTCATATAAATCTCTTTTCTATTGATAGTAAATAGTAATTAAAATATTTTGTTTCCAATTAAGTATTTAACCTTATTATCCTTAACTTCTAGCGGATTTGGAAGACCGAAATGGATACTTTCGGAAAACCACTAGAGTTCTTTCGGAATAACACAATGGTTGTTTCGGTAAGAGTTATGCTAGTGTAAAAATAACAATATGCTAGAAAGGGTGCGCACATGGTAGAAAAGAGACTTGTTCGAATTGTACTTTTGGCTATATTGGTATTCACTCTGTTCTCAGTTGAGACAACTGCCAAGACTGCTGACTCTGTCAAAGTGGATGTTTGTATTATCGGTGGTGACAATCATTTTGTTTATAAAATCCCAAAACCGCTACATGGATTAAATGGTTATGATGAGATGAAGGATAATATAGAGCAATCCCTAGCATCAAATTGGAAAATTCAAACGGCACATTATGAGGTGAATGATTCAGTTGTGGAGTATACGTTTTTCATTGAGGACTTATTTCAGGTGCAGAAAAAAGGAGAGTTAAAGCTAGCAATACCTTACAACATTTTAGTGGGCATGTTTGGTGAAGATGAAGCTGTTCAGTTGCGCATTATGGCGAGTAAGCTGACGAATTGGACGGTCAATGCAAAAGAATGGGCATCATTTGGCTTTGCACAGCCACTTACTTTTTTAAGTGAAAGTGAGTATGTTTATGAAGGGCCGGTGAATGAGCTTTTACAGCAAAACGTGGGTAATTTTGATGGCACTATCGATAAAGTACAGATGATGTTGCGAAGTGTGGTATTTGTTAGCTTCATCTTGCTGCAGGTGGTGGCATGTCTATTTCTAGCAGGACGCTTTAATAAGCTGCTATTAAAGTATCCAGAGAAAGTGCATAAATCAAGAAAACTGAGATACAAGTATCGATTTATTCCAGTAGTTATTATTATTGCTCAAATCGTGTTTGTTGTAATGTCAGGGTTATTTACTGCATTTAGTTTATATTTTAAACCTGGTATTGATTTGCTATTAATTGTAACGCCAATATTACTTAGTATTATTGTGATGCCGATGGTGTTTGTAGCGAATGAGCATAAAGTTTCGAAAGGATCGTGGGAAAATATGGACTTGATTTCGCCGAAGCGTAATTGATGATATAATGTTCAACAGCATATTTGAAGGAGCTGTTAGCAGAAATGACGCATCCAGAAACCGCGTATTTACATTTACTACAACATATTTTAGAACACGGTGTGAAAAAAGACGACCGCACTGGAACTGGCACATACAGTGTTTTTGGTTACCAAATGCGCTTCGATCTAAACAAGGGCTTTCCACTCTTAACGACGAAGCGAGTACCATTTAAATTGGTGGCAAGCGAGTTGCTTTGGTTCATAAAAGGTGACACGAATATTCGCTATCTACTACAAAATAACAACCACATTTGGGATGAATGGGCGTTTAAAAAATGGGTGGAATCTGATGAATATACAGGCCCTGATATGACAGATTTCGGTCGTCGCTGCTTAGTAGATGAAGAATTTAATGCTTTATATAAAGTGGAATTAGCTGCATTTTGTGAACGAGTATTAACAGACGATACATTTGCACTTAAATATGGTGAGCTTGGAAATGTGTATGGTAAGCAGTGGAGAAATTGGACAACATCAACAGGTGAAAGTTTAGATCAGCTACAAGATGTGATTGATCAAATTAAAACGAATCCAGATTCGCGTCGTTTAATCGTTAATGCTTGGAATCCTGAGGATGTTATTGATGCAGGGAAAAAGGGCAGTAAGGCTGCATTGCCACCATGTCATGTCATGTTCCAATTTTTTGTTGCAGAAGGTAAGTTAAGCTGCCAGTTAATGCAGAGAAGTTTGGATACATTGCTTGGCTGTCCATTTAACATTGCATCATATGCTTTATTAACGCATTTAATTGCACACGAATGTGGGCTGGAAGTTGGAGAATTCATTCATAGTATTGGTGATGCACATATCTATTCTAATCACATTGAGCAAGTTAAAGAACAGTTATCACGAGAACCTAAGGACCTACCAACCTTAAAAATAAATCCAGTAAAAACTTCGATTTTTGATATTGAACTAGAAGACTTAACGATTGAAGGATATGATCCACACCCAGCGATTAAAGCACCGATTGCAGTATAACTGAATGGAACTGGCTTGAAAAACTTAAGATGATGTTCGCTTGTTTTGTAATCTAGATTTCATGGTCAATACTATTGTACGAACTTAAAATAGTATATGTGAAATAAGAATTTTTCCTATGACAAAACAATCTATCTGTTATCTTGTTCATTAAAATTACACTTAGTACTAGGTCGAAATAATCTTTTTTGGAATTAGTCAGATTTGAAGATGATTCTATTAATACTTTTCTATTATACTTTATGTGGTAGCTATTGAACTATTTTACAATAGAAAGGCAGGGGTGATTGTTGTGAAGAGAATGATGGTGTTTCATATGGGCGGTAACAAGAGGTATTTACGAATGATGGAAAATGATTTTGTAGAGACTTCAATGCAACAATTAATTTATATGAGAAAACAACATGACGAATACGCAATCTTGCCTCAATTATCCGAAGAACAGCTACAGCAAATGATGAAAGTTGTTGAGGATATCCGACTTTATAGTAATAAAGAGCTACTATAATGTATACGCCTTCTCAGCTATAATAGCTGAGGAGGTGTTTTTTTATGAACGTAGTATTTGTAGAATCTTTAACAGGTACGGAACTTATACAAATGGTTTCGCATGATGTAGCCGGCGTCTTAGCAGCTGCTCAAGGAGAGAGTGTAACGTTTCCGATGGGCCATTTTAAATACGAATTTCATAACCTGGATTTTTATGAAGATAACGGTGAAATTCGTCAGGAACTTGTAATTTATGTTGCAAAAATATAAATGGACTCAGCGATTTAGATTTCGTAATTGCAGAACAAATTAGAAAATTAAAAATTTGTGCCAATTAATGAGTTTACCGTCAAATTAATAAGTATCTTTTCTTTTAGGACAGTCCATTTTATGTGGTAGGTGTCATCGTAAATACACAATTCACTTCACGTAATTGCCCGAAAAAGCAGGAAAACACGGGTGTTTTGCTAAAACATAGCTTTGTGAAGATTCGTCTGTTTACTTTACTCTATATATTAGCTACTATACATATGGAGTATACATAAAAGGAGACTACATAAAATGTCCACACTACGTATTGAAAAAGACTTTTTAGGGGAACGCACATTACCGAAAGAAGCATACTATGGTATTCAAACGCTTCGTGCAACAGAAAACTTCCCGATTACTGGCTACAAGATTCATCCTGCATTGATTACAGCAATGGGGGTTGTTAAAAAAGCAGCTGCGCTTGGCAATATGGAAGTAAATCTATTACAAACAGATATCGGTAATGCGATCGTGGAAGCGGCACAAGAAGTTATTGATGGAAAATGGCATGGACAGTTTATCGTGGACCCAATTCAAGGGGGCGCTGGTACTTCTATTAACATGAATGCAAACGAAGTCATTGCAAATCGTGCACTTGAAATTTTAGGGAAAGAAAAAGGGGACTATCAAACAATTAGTCCGAATAGCCACGTTAATATGTCACAATCGACAAACGATGCTTTCCCAACAGCCATTCACATCGCCGTACTTAACCTAGTAGATGAATTACTTGTTACGATGGAGACAATGCAAGCAGTGTTCCAACAAAAAGCGGAACAATTCGCACATGTTATTAAAATGGGACGTACGCATTTACAAGATGCGGTGCCTATCCGTCTTGGGCAAGAATTTGAAGCTTACAGCCGTGTCATTAACCGTGATATTCAGCGTATTCGTCAAACACGTCCGAATCTATATGATGTCAATATGGGTGCGACGGCTGTTGGTACGGGGCTAAATGCCTTCCCAGACTATATTAAATCAGTAGACGAACATCTAGCTGAAATTTCTGGATTACCACTAAAAGGCGCTACACATTTAGTGGATGCTACGCAAAACACAGACGCATATACAGAAGTATCTGGTGCGCTGAAAATTTGTATGATTAATATGTCTAAAATTGCAAACGACCTTCGCTTAATGGCATCTGGTCCACGTGCAGGTTTAGGAGAAATTGTTTTACCAGCACGTCAGCCAGGTTCATCTATTATGCCAGGGAAAGTAAACCCAGTAATGCCTGAAGTATTAAACCAAGTTGCTTTCCAAGTTATTGGTAATGACCAAACAATTTGTCTTGCATCAGAAGCGGGTCAATTAGAGCTAAACGTTATGGAGCCAGTACTTGTCTTTAACCTAATCCAATCACTTAGCATTATGAAAAATGTATTCCACGCGTTTACGGAAAATTGCTTGAAAGACATCGAGGCAAACGAATCACGCATGAAAGAATATGTTGAGAAAAGTGTGGGGATTTTAACGGCAGTAAATCCACATATCGGCTATGAAATTGCAGCTCGTATTGCGCGTGAAGCTATTTTATCTGGTCGCTCGATTCGAGATCTTTGTATCGAAGAGGGAGTTCTAACGGCTGAGCAGTTAGATTTAATTTTAGATCCTTATGAAATGACGCATCCAGGTATTGCTGGTGCAAGTATTATGAAATTAAAATAATTTCGATGATGAAAGTGCTTCTGTTCCATACGGAAGCTCTTTTGTTTTATTTAGTTTTACAATCTCTCGTAGTAATTTTAGGTAATTATTAAATCTTTTGTAAGTAGGGGGATATTAGGTTGTTCAGTAGCCTATAGGTGGGTTGGTAAATGTTTAATATTTATTAATCCTTAAATTGTTCTTTCCACTCATCGACTTTTGTTTTGATTTCGTCTGCCGCTGAATCCATGTCTTTCTTTTTCGTTTCATAAATACTCGAAAAATTTTCATGTTTACCTTCATACATGTCTTTAGTTAGATTAAGGAGTTGTGTCTTTTGATCAACTGAAATTAACTTTTCTTGATGCAGGATGGAAATAGCGCTATCAATCCGCATTTTTTCCCGTTGAGCGGCATATGTCAAAAGGTCCTTAAGGCGAATTAAACTTTCCACAACATCAAGATATTCGCGTCCACTTGGTCCAGTGATGAATACAAGTTGTCCAATTATAGGTTTCCACTTCTTTGTGATGTATGTTTCCAGTTCATCTTTATTTTGGAGTGTGACATAATCGCCGTTTCCAGCATCTGCAACTTTCTTCAATTCTGCCTGACCTTTGTCGCCAACATCTAAACCGATAATATTAACTTTTACTTGAATATTAGAAGCCTGTAAGAGCTTGGCAGCATCGATAAGGTTTCCATTGCATGTTTCGACACCGTCACTGACGATAAAAACAATGTTCACGTTTTCATTTTCAGGATATGCTTTTAAAAGATCATGAGCTTTTTCTATTGCACCTGCAAGGGGAGTCCAGCCGCTTGCTTGGAAGCTGTTTAGTGAAGTGATAAAAGAATTTTCGTCATAAGGTTGTAACGGATAGACATCTTCTATTGTTTCACAGGATTTTGTTTTATCCTGATCGGTACCTGCATCAACATGTCCATAGGCGAAGAGGGAGACATTTGCCTCTGGTTTTAATTGTTTGGCAAAAGAATGTACCGCTTCCTTTGCTAGTTCCATCTTCATTCCGCCAGGTACTTTTGCCTTCATACTTCCACTTGCATCGAGCAGAAGTATTACGTTCATAGACTTTTCTACAGTTTCAGTGTCATCAGGGCCTGTAGGAAGTACGGGCATTGTGAAACCATATTGCCAATTTTGAAGGTCTTCATAATAGTCGATATATTTTCCAGAACCAAGCAAATAGAGGAGATGATCATATAGCTCATCGGTCGTCAACTCCGCTTTATCTTTGAAGTATTTTGGAAGCTCTTCGTGTAAAATAGGTGTGAAATTATTTTGATGAAAGCCCAAATAGCCTAACACATTAACGCCGCGCCCGAGTTCCGTTTCTTCGTCGATATATTTATCTGTCCACAGCCCAGATTTTTGCTGAATCATTTCATCTAAAGTCCGTGGTGCACTTGGTACTGTGTTGTCGGTGGTAGCTGTTCCTTTTGTTTCAATCGGTTTATCTTTCATATCAGTTGGGGGCGAACAGCCACCTATTAGAAAACCCGCGCATATGACCAAGGTGAGTGCTGAAATTCTTAAGTTCATACCTACATGTCCTCCTTTTATTTCCGCTTCTCTATTTTCCCATTCTTTTCAAATTGTATATATAGGGAAAAAACCTTTTGATATTTGGTGAATTAGAACTGTATTGAGTATTGTATGTGAACTTACGCAAGGTTGGATTTCAATCCACTTCACTAAGAAGTGAGAGGGGGTATTTTCACTAGCTAATCAACAGATGTGATAAATTATTGAAATTGACATTAAAAATAGACTACCTTACAATTACTAGTAGTAATCTATTAGGAATGTAGTTTTCACTATAATCCTTAGCAACTGAATAGCGTGTAGTAATAGGTGTAAATTAAGTGTGATTTACTAAAAGGGAAGTCGGTGCAAGTCCGACACTGTCCCGCAACTGTAAATGTGAGCGACTTTTCAAAACCACTGTCAAACGATGGGAAGGGAAAAGAAGCGTTGACCATAAGTCAGGAGACCTGCCTATTATTAGTACACACCAAACCCTACGAGGAATAGGAGGTGGCATGTTGACAAAACAGAATGTTCTGTTCGTCACAGTACGTCAAACGCCCAAATGGCTATATGAAGGTAAGCGGTCTCGACCCGAACTTCACACATTTGGGGTTTATTTGACGAAGGTAGACGAACATTGATATTTATAGGTGAAGTCGCCATATTAAACGGATTCTCTCAAATTGGAGGGAGTCCGTTTTTTTTTTCGATCATGCCTTTGTTTTGAAAATATGTACGAGAAGAGGATGTAACGTTGAAAAATATACGATTATGTACAAAACAAGAGAAACACTTGCTAGATATAAAAATTGAGAAACTCCCGCATAGAGAAAGCGGCAAGCAAACAAAAACGAGAATGGTTGTGGAATCCCTGGTAGACCAGTTTCTAGCATCTGCCCTCATTAGCAACGAACGATTATTCGAACAAATTTTATATAGCAAGGAAATTATTTGGATTCAAAATGAAGGCTTTGATGGACATCTTTTCGCAAAAGCGAGTGTAGTTGATAATCTAAAGACGAAGAAAAATGGATTCACCATGTATATGCCAACAAACCCGATTGTTTATATGGTAGATGGCGAAGAATACCATCTGATTACGCGGATTGATTCAATTAGAGCAAGACCAAATTTAGAAAAGCTCTATTACGATCCAAAGCCTATTCTTAGTGCTGCAAGAGTAAATGATCTGCTATGTTCGATGGTGATGCGTTTTTATGAGACTTATTTAGCTGATTTAACGTTGTTAATCAGCACCTATCGTGAAAGCAATAAATCGTTGAATTTAAAGAAATATGTTGAACGTGAATATGCCCAGTTTATGCAGGCGGTCAAAGCGTTGAATGACTATCATTTAAACTGGCACCCACGTGGTAATGGACATGAGCAGTTACTAAAAATAATTAATAATTTACAAATATTAAAAAGTAAGCCAGGCAATGTGCTTATAGATTTTTCAAATAATCACGGATACGTAATTGTAGAACCTGCTTATTTACTTATAGAGCAAACGAGTAGTACGGCACAGGCGTTGTAGTACATAGTCCTCCTTTTTATGGAGGGCTTTTTTTAGTTGATGATTTTAATAAAGAAGTGATCTGCAACGTTGCCCAATTTCTCCAAAAGAATCTCTTCATATTATCGTTGGTTTATTGGTAGTAAACCAAAACTTCAAAAAGAATTGGAATTTCGCTTCCTTTTTATTGCATTATTTTTACATATGACTTATTATTACGTTATACGTTATATCGCCAAACGTAATAAAACGAAAAAGGAGGTTTTGAATAGAAGTGAAAGGTAAATTTTCTGAACCGCCATTATTAATTTTGATTAGTCTGGCAGAAAAAAGCTGTCATGGTTATGCGATTATGGAGGATATTGAAAAAAATTACGACATTAAGTTGGGGCCAGGGACGTTGTATGGAGCAATTTCACGTTTAGAAAAAGCCGGCTTTATTCATATGCTTGAATCGGATGATCGTAAAAAAGTTTATGAACTAACAGATGCGGGGCGAAATCATTTAACTGATCAAATAAAAGAGATTCAAAAAGTAACAGCATTAGGAACGAAAAGGCTTGGTCTGACATGAAGTGGTTAATATATTTGTATCCAAAAAGTTGGAGACAGAGATACGGCGATGAATTGATTTATTTTTTGGAACAGACGGATTTGTCATTTTATGTGTTGAAGGACCTAATGCAAGGTATAGTGGATGCTTGGAAACAAGAAATAAGTGAAAGAGAAATTTTTGGCATTCGTATGAGCTATATCGTATTACTTGTTAGTTTAATTAATGTGTTTGTAGTTGTAAAATTCATTTCGTTACGGGAGGTTATTTTAATGGAACAAGTTGCAATAATTATAGCTATGGTCTCGTTTTTCTTTGCAGTATCTATTTTCATTGTTAATCTTTTTAGATCTTCGGATTTCCGAAGTGCTTTTTCAATCAAAACAAAATTATCAAAGATGTCAGTAGGTTTAATGGGGTTATATGCGATTAGTTTTACTGTATTTTTAGTGCTAGCAAATTAATGATACAGAGTGTGTAAGGCTCTTTTTACTTCAATCTCCATTAAAAAACAGACTTAACCCTAAAATATAGAGTGAAGTCTGTTTTGTTTTTCTATCGTAAGCAGTGCATGGCTTCTTGTGCTTCTTGCCAAGGAACGGAATAGCCTTTGCCCTTAGCGCAAAATATACTAGAAGATGTGTATTCAGGATCAACATTTTTATCATAGCCAATCTGAGCAATAACCTCAGCAGTGTTATGACACAAATCATAGCCATCAAACTGCAGTGATAGTGAGCCTTTGCCATTTGTATAAGCGGCAAAATTAGTGCTGTAGCTCATGAATGTAGCTACAGGGGCACGGCCGGTTAGTAAAACGTGCTCCTCAGTCAAAATAGGTGCGTCAAAAGTTCCTGCTGCTTGTTGAACATCAGTTATCATACGCCCAATAAAATCGTTCGGTGCTTTAAGTT
Source organism: Lysinibacillus sp. NPDC096418 (assembly GCF_044762775.1). Classification (NCBI taxonomy): domain Bacteria; kingdom Bacillati; phylum Bacillota; class Bacilli; order Caryophanales; family Bacillaceae; genus Lysinibacillus; species Lysinibacillus sp. NPDC096418. Next base: position 21,550 of record NZ_JBIWEY010000041.1, on the reverse strand, counting down.
TGAAGCGGTAATATGGTTCGAGCAATACATTTTTAGCTTGTTCGAGCCCTTGACGTAGCGCTCGGAACGTTGCTTCACGAAAATCGCCACCATCTGTATGTTTATTATGCGCACGTCCAGTTAGTAGAGTAAAACGAATATCTGTAATAGGATAGCCTGTTAATAAACCATGATGTTCGCGCTCAAATAGATGTTTTTCAATGAGTCGCTGATGTCCAACGGATAAATCATCGGCATGACATGCATTGACAAATGTAATGCCAGTTCCACGCGTGTTTGGCTCCATCAATAAATGTACTTCGGCATAGTGCTTTAACGGTTCAAAATGACCGTAGCCTGTCACAGTCGTCGCAATGGTTTCTAAATATAGGATTTTAGGCTCACCAAATGTAATTACTAGAGAAAAGCGGTTAGTTAGCACTTCACGAAGAACCTCGAGTTGAATGACGCCCATAATATGCACGTGAATCTCTTGAAATTTTTCGTTCCATATAACTCGTAACGTAGGTTCTTCAGCTTCAAGTAAACGAAAGGTTTTTAATACATCTTTTATATGTTGCCCTCCATCATATTGCACCTTTGCCTGTAATGTCGGTACAAGCTCAAATGGTTGTGGATTTATTGAACTACCAAGGACATCACCAATTTGAGCCTGACTTAGTCCTTTCACCGCAAAGATTTCCCCAGCACTTACTTCTTGTACAGTTTCAAATCGATTACCGTTATAAATACGAATTTCCGTTACCTTCTCTGTAACTACTCCTAACGTAAAATCATCTCGAACATGTAAGGTTCCTTGCAATGCTTTTATAAATGTGAGACGTTGATGACCGTCATGACGAATTTTAAATACTTCGCCCTGAAACGGTGCTTCTTTTTCATAATTTGTCGCAGATAGAAGTGGAAGTTGAGCTATAAACTCCTTGATGCCAATATCTTTTAATGCCGATCCTATAAAGCAAGGGAAAGCTCGTTCTCCTTTAATCATTGCTTGCAAGCTTGAAAGGCAAGTAGAGGCATCCAGCGATTCAGTAAGAAAAGAATCAAGTAGCAATTCGTCACGTTCCGCAAGCCATTCGGTAATCTGGCTAGATACATAGTCCGAACGAAGCGACTCATTAATAAATAATACGTCCTCAGAACATTCCTTTTGGAGTTGCGCCATTACTGCATTTACATCTGCACCTTCACGATCAATTTTATTGATAAAGAAAAACGTCGGTACATGATATTGACGTAAAAGTTGCCATACCGTTTCAGTATGACCTTGCACTCCTTCAACGGCGCTTACGATAATAATTGCATAGTCCATGACACGTATAGCTCGTTCCATTTCTGGTGAAAAGTCGACGTGACCTGGGGTATCGATAAGCGTATATGTATCATCTCCGATTTGCATGCGACCTTGCTCGGCAAAAATAGTAATTCCGCGCGCACGTTCGATTGCATGATTATCTAAAAATGTATCTTGGTGATCGACACGACCCCTAGCTTGGATGCTATTCGTATGATAAAGAAGCTGTTCAGAGAAAGTTGTTTTACCTGCATCGACATGAGCGAGCACGCCAATTGTCTTTAACATAAAAATCCTCATTTCATTCGTCGTTGACTATTATTGTAACAGAAAATTATCAGTAATGATTTCATGTTACATAAATAGTCTTTATGATAAAGTAGTGCTTATATATCAAAGAAAATTCTAAAATGGATAATTTTGTGTGATTGCTAGAATAGAATAGTTCTGCTATTCTAAATTTTATAACTTAATATGAAGTTTTTTATTGGTGCAAATGTCTTTGGACATTTGCTTAAAAGGGAAATCGGTGCAATTCCGATGCTGTCCCGCAACTGTAAATGGGGAGTCTATGCACAATGCCACTGTAGCTAAGTTATGGGAAGGCGTATAGACGATGAACCTAAGCCAGGATACCTGCCAATTAAAGCAACACATTTACATAGAACCACGAGGATGGTTGTAGTGACAGGGTAGAGAAACCCATTATTTCACTATGACATCCTCTTGTAGACAAGGGGATTTTTTTTATGCCCTTTGTTATAAGAGGGGAGAGCATTTTGAGGAATCAAACAACAAAAAACATAGCCATAATCCTAGTAATACTGATTGGTGTCGTCTTTGTATCGATGACGATAGCAGTCATGGTGGGCTCTGTATCGATCACACCAAGTACGGTGTGGCGTGTAATTTTATCACATGCGCCTTTCAATCTATTTGGCATTGAATCGGACTGGAGTCGCTCACAAGAAATTATTATTTGGCAAATTCGTACACCAAGAGTCTTACTAGCTATGATTGTCGGGGCTGGTCTTGCCATTTCGGGAGCAGCGATTCAAGCCCTAGTTCGTAACTCGATTGCAGATCCGTATATTTTAGGAATATCCTCGGGTGCATCAGTTGGAGCAACGTCTGTTATACTACTTGGTGCTTTTTCGTATTTAGGTATGTATGCGCTGTCATTTGCAGCCTTTATTGGTGCGACGGTAGCCGTGATAATCGTGTTTTTCCTAGCACGAGTACAAGGAAGAATTTCAGTTATTCGTTTATTATTAGCAGGTATTGCAGTGTCACTCGTGTTATCAGCGATGACGAACTTTATGCTGATGATGTCGAAAGAAGAGGGTGGTCTGAAGGCGGTAATGTATTGGATGATGGGTAGCTTGGCTGGTGCAAAGTGGGCGAATTTAGCGATTCCGTTCGTCGTATTTATTGTTGTCTATTTAATTTTACGATTACACGCACGTCATTTGAATTTATTGTTACTAGGTGAGGAATCAGCCGTAACACTCGGTGTCAATATAGAAAAATTCCGACTGCTCCTTATCCTCTTAATCTCTCTGTTAACGGGCGTGTTAGTAGCAGTTAGTGGGGCAATTGGCTTTATAGGTCTCATTATTCCACATATTGTACGTATGATTGTTGGCTCTAATTATAAATTTGTCTTACCCGTAAGTGCACTACTTGGCGCGATCTTTTTAATATGGGCAGACGCTGTAGCGCGTATTGTCATTGCCCCAGAGGAAATGCCGATTGGGATTATTACTGCTTTATGTGGTTGTCCATTCTTTATTTGGATGCTCCGTAGGCAAACTTATTCATTCGGGGAGGGGGATTAAATGGTATTCGTTGCGCAAAATCTGTCTTTCACTGTACAAAAAGCGAAAATATTAAAAAATGTATCGATGCATATCCATGAGCAAGAGTTTGTAGGTTTAATTGGCCCAAATGGCAGTGGGAAATCCACGTTATTAAAAAATATGTACAGAATGCTTAAACCACAAGTCGGAGATGTGTTTTTATATAATGAAAACATTTACAAGCAATCCGCAAAGGAGATGGCCAAGCAACTTGCAGTTGTAGGACAGGAAACACCAGTACTATTTGACTTTACTGTTAAGGATCTTGTGGCTATGGGACGCACTCCACATAAACGACTCATTGAAGGCGATACGAAAGAGGATCGAGATATCATTGAACAATCAATGCGCCAAGCTGGCATTGTTCATTTAACGGAACGTAATTTTAGTTCCTTATCTGGTGGTGAAAAAAAACGTGTTATTGTCGCAAGGGCATTAGCACAGCAGGCAAAGATAATGGTATTAGATGAGCCAACAAATCATTTGGATGTTCAGCATCAGCTACAGCTAATGGACCTAATACGGAGTTTACCGATTACCGTGGTGGTTGCCTTACATGATTTAAATATTGCAGCGACTTACTGCGACAAAATTTATGTGATGCAAAACGGAGAAATTATGGCTTATGGGACACCACAAGATATATTAACACCTGCCATATTAAAAGAGGTATTTGGCGTACATGCAGAGGTTAGCGTGCATCCCATTACGAAAAAACCACATATTTTCTATATACCAGAGCAATTCTTGTAGTTAGCAAAGGGATCATAGATTTCTTTCTATATAATTTTGATCATTAAAGGAGGAAAGGACATGAAGACATTTAAAAGCATGTGGCTTATTCTTGCAATCGCAATGTTAAGTATTTTAGCAGCTTGTGGGAACGATAAAGCACAGAAGTCAGAAACAGAAAATGAACAGTGGGACCCAGCACAAGCTGCAGCAACAGAGGTAACGATTGAAAATAATGATACGACACAGATTTATACAGAAGCACCTAAAAAAGCGATTAGTTTAAATCAGCATGTCACAGAAATTATGTTGGCATTAGGGTTAGAAGATTCAATGGTTGGAACAGCGTATTTAGATGATAAAATTTATGCACCTTTAAAAGCGGCCTATGATCAAGTTCCGGTTTTGGCTGAGCAATACCCTACAAAAGAACAGGTGATTGATGCAGAAGCGGATTTTTTATATGCAGGTTGGAAGAGTGGATTTAGTGAGAAGGGTGTAGGTACACCAGAAGAGCTTGAGACACTAGGAATTCACACGTATTTACATACATCTTCAAGCACCACTAATCCTTCATTAGAGGATATTTTCACGGATATCCGTAATATTGCGAAGATATTCGAAGTAGAAGAGCGCGGGGAAGCACTGATTGTGCAAATGTCACAAGAAGTAGAGGATATTCGAGCGAAGCTACCACAAGGAAAGGAAGAATTGCGTGTCCTTATTTTTGACAACGGAAAGCAAGATGTTACTACCGCAGGGCAAAATTTCATGAATGAGCTTGTCACTGTAGCAGGTGGTAAAAATATCTTCGGTGATGTTGAGTCTGGTTGGACAACTGTTTCAAAAGAGGACACAGTAGAGCGCAATCCTGAAGTTATTGTAGTTATTGACTACGGGTCTACTAGCGTAGAGGAAAAAATTAATTTCTTGAAAAATGATCCAGCGTTAAAAGAGACTGATGCAGTGATGAACGAGCGTTTTGTTACTTTACCACTTTCGGCAGCATCAGAAGGGGTTCGTGCGGCTGAAGCCATTCAAATTTTAGCACAAGGATTCTATCCAGATAATTTCTAATAAAGGCCTGGAGCTGGCGATATGCTGGCTCCTTTTTCATAAGGGGAGATGGGACCATGTCAATCAATGCATTCAAATATAATATTCCTGATAAAACATTTGCAAAGTTAAACACTGTAGGTGAATTTACGCGTCTTGCAGTAAGTCCTGGTATTATTAATAAGCATTATACACCGGTACAATTTCAAAAAATTGCAGAAGTAATCGGGGAGAATGGGGCGATTAAATACTCTGCATCTTATAGTATATTGCTATCCGTCCCGACAATTGATGTTCCAGAGGTGAGACAGAAGTTAGAACAGGCAGGCTTATACATTTCACAGCAAGGTCCTATTGTGTCGATGAAAGCATGTGATTTTTGTGATGGGGATAAGATGGAGGCAGCGGCGATAACAGAAGCGCTTTATGAGCGGCTTGAAGGTATAGAGGTACCAAAAAGATTGCGTGTCAATATGAATGGTTGTGCATCAGCTTGCTACAATGCCGTTTATGACGATATTGGCCTTGTTTACCAGAAAGATAGTTTTGATGTCTATTTAGGAGCTGTTCCGATGGGAAGACATGCACAGGCAGGGGAGTTATTTGCAAAAAAAGTACCTGTACAGTTTATTGAACAACTGTTACAGGCAATTATCACGGACTATCAGGTATATGCTCGCCAAGACGAACCATTTCACAAATATTATCACCGAACGAAATCTGCTGATTATTGGCAAAAGCTTATATAATAATGGGTGCCTCAAAAAGAGACACCCGTTTTTTTAGTTTAATTTTTGAATGAAGACAACTTTTAAGTAGTTGAATTCAGGGAACTCACGTGGTATGCGGAAATCCTTTGGTAGCCCGAATTCCTCAACAATTTTATAGCGTGTATTAGTTGCTTTAAATGCTTGGTCGATAAAGCCTTTGAATTTCTTCATACCAAAACTTGCGTTGTTTGTAGAAGCGACAATCACTCCGTTTTTCTCTGTAATTGCGATTGTATCCATTAACAATTTTGGATAGTCCTTCGCTGTTGAAAACGTCATTTGCTTTGTGCGTGCAAAGCTAGGTGGATCTAATACGACAAGGTCAAATTTCATGTTATGACGTTGTGCATATTTGAAATATTGGAACACGTCCATCACTTTGATGTCCTGTGCCTCATAATCAATCGAGTTGACACTAAATTGTTCAATAGTTTTAGATAAACTACGCTTTGCAACATCTACACTTGTAGTTTTCGTAGCGCCACCAAGTGCTGCTGCGACTGAAAATGCGCCTGTGTAAGAGAATGTATTAAGCATATTCGAACCCTTAGCGTAGCGCTCACGAATTGCAAGGCGAACTTCACGCTGATCGAGGAAAATACCAGTCATCGCGCCGTCATTTAAATTGACTGCGTAATTCATGCCGTTTTCTTTCACGATTAATGGGAATTCACCTGGTGTACCCATGACAAAATCGTCTTGCTCGATATACTGACCTTTACTATCAAAGCGTTTTTTTTCGTAGATTGCTTTATAATTTACCGTTTCAGAAAGTGCCTCATAGACAGCATCCTTGAAGGAGTAAATGCCTTCACTATACCAGCTTACCATATAGTAACCATCAAAAAAGTCTATTGTTAAGCCACCGATACCGTCGCCCTCACCGTTAAAAGCACGAAATGCTGTAGTGTTAGGATTATTAAAGAAGGCTTCACGATTTTGGATGGCTTTTTTGATTTTCTTCTCAAAGAAAGCTGTGTCAATTTCTTCGTTGGCATCTGTTGTTAATAGCCAGCCAATCCCTTTATTTTGTAAGCCGTAATAACCAGTTCCGATAAAACGATTGTGTATATCTAGTAAGCGTAATAGGGAACCTTCCTCGGCAGGTAGTTTACGTGCATCGACTGCGTCTTTCGAAATTAGTGGGTAGCCTTTTTTTAATGGGCCTGCAAATTGATTGTTGATTTGTAGTGCAATTGTTTGTGTCATGTTGTCATCCTTTAAAAAGCATTTTGCTCTATTATCGCATTGTTTTAGGGATATAGACAAATTATTTTATAAAAGCAGCAATTTTTTCGACAGTGTCAATCGTTGCTTCCTCGAAAAAGTCCATTTTACTGAAATAACTATGGATTAAACCTGGCATAACAACATGATTAACTTCTACACCGGCTGCGGCTAATTTTTCTGCATAGCTAACGCCTTCATCAAATAGCACATCTGCCTCTGCTGCAAGAATAATTGTTTTCGGTAATTCCTTAAAATCCGCCGCTTGAAGAGGGGCTACTAAAGGATTGGATAAGGTATCCTCCGTTAAATAATGTCCTGTAAACCATTCCATTCCCTGCGTGTCTAAACCGAAATGTGCGCCGAACTTCGAATACGAATTCATAGAGAAATTGATGTTTGTCACTGGATAAATCAGGGCTTGTGCAGTAATGGCCGGCCCGTTTTCTTGCTTTGCAATATGTGTCATTACAGTTGCTAAATTACCGCCAGCACTATCACCGGCCACGATCAAACGTGTTGGATCCCCATTTAATTCTGCCGCATGTTCATAAACCCAAAGTAATGCATCGTATGCGTCGTAAACAGGCGTTGGGAACGGAAATTCTGGAGCTAGTCGGTAATCAATCGATACAACTATTGATTGTGCTTTTTCCGCAAGTAGCTGACAGCCGGCATCTGCTGACTCTAAATCTCCAAATACCCAGCCACCACCATGGTAATATACAATAATCGGGAGAATTTTTTCGTGGGGAGGCGTGTAAATACGGACCTTTATTTTCGCGCCGTCACGTACTGTTATTTTTTGATCTTCGATGGAAGCAAGAGTTGGTGTAAGTGAAGATTGCCATTTTGGAACAGTGCGCGAAGCTCTTGCCTCTTCGGGTGTCATTTCGTAATAATGGTACCCTGTATCATTTGCTTCTATATAGCGAATTGCTTCGTTAGTTAATTGTGTCATCTTCATCATTCCTTTTTCGTAACGTTTGTAATTTTTATTATAAACTATTCTTATTAAAATACTATGTATTAATCTTGGAAAAGAAAATTATTTTATAAAAGAGTGAAAATACTTCAGTTAGTAATCAAAAATACGTTTATAATATAGGGTATATCCAACTTGGAGGGACAAAATGATTTCATTAATTGTGGCACATGCCGAACAACGCGTAATTGGCTATGAAAACGATATGCCTTGGCATTTGCCAGGGGAGTTACAATATTTTAAGGCACAAACGATGGGTAAGCCCATTATTATGGGGCGTAAAACGTTTGAATCTATTGGTCGACCATTACCTGGACGCCGTAACATTGTCATTACAAGAAATGGAAGTTTTAAAGTGGACGGTATAGAAACAGTGGCAAGTTTAGATGAGGCACTTAAGCTTGCTGGAGAGGTACCTGAAATTATGATTATTGGTGGGGAGCAAATTTTCCGACTAGCATTGCCAATAGCAGATCGACTTTATGTAACAACAATTCATCATTCATTTCCAGGGGACACATATTTCCCTGAATACGAAGCGGATTTTGTTGAAGTTTCTGCACAAGAGCCAGTAACTACACCGGAAGGCTACACATTCCAATATCGTATTTTTGAACGAAAATAAGAAATGCACGGTGTCAGAAGCACCGTGCATTTTTTTATAAATAGAGATACACACAGGCATACATCGAGCCGCAGCCCGCTAATACGAACAGATGCCAGATCATATGATTGTATGGTAACGAGCGCCAAGCGTAGAATAACGCGCCAATGGTATAAAAAAGTCCTCCAGCTAACAGTAACGCAAAGCCGTTAAAGCCAAGGTAAGCATAGATCGGCTTTATGGCAAAAATAATTAGCCATCCCATACCGATATAAAAAATAAGGGAAAGAATTTCAAAACGATTGATAAAAAAGCATTTAAAGGCAACCCCAAGAATCGCGAGGCTCCAAATAGTAATGAGTAATACTATACCCAGAGTGCCACCAATAGCAATCAGTAAAAATGGTGTATACGTACCCGCTATTAAAATATATATCGATGAATGATCGAGAATTGCAAAAATGTGTTTGTATTTTTCTGGCATACTATGTAGCAGGGTGGACATTAAAAACAGGATAATAACGGAAGCCCCGAAAATACTAAATGTTGTGATTTGCAGCGCACTGCCATTTTGAATACCTGTTAAAATAAGCACAACAAGTGCCGGAATACTTGCAATAAAACCTATTCCGTGCGTAATTGCATTCCACAGTTCTTCTTTCCATGTTTTATAATCAAATGATTCAATCATAAATTCCACTCCTTTCGTTCTTGCTATTACTATACCCCAATAATATGTATTCTACTATTTACATTTGTCATATGTTTCATGTGTTTTCTGTAATCTATATATACCAAGGCTTGAAGGGTTATTCGTTAAGAATTAGCCCTGAAATTCGCCCTAGCATCCTCTAAACTACGACTGAACACAGCTACAGACTCTTGTTCCATTTCTTCTAACACGTGTGCGTAAACTGTATGAATCATTCGAGGTGTATTACCTAATCGATCAGCAATTACCTTTACAGGTAGTCCATCATTTAATAAAATTGTAGCGTGAGTGTGGCGTAAACCGTGAATTGTCACTTTAGGTAAGTTAGCCCTTTGAACAATTCTAAGCATAACAGCAGCCGTGTTAGTGGGGTGTATAGGCTCGTTTGTTTGTTCGGACAAGAAAACAAACGTATCAGCGTTCAATTTTTTACCGATTGATAACAATAATGATTTACACCAAGTTTTATATGTCGCTAACTGATCTATAACGCTTTTATCCACCTGGATAGACCGATACGAATTTTTTGTTTTCGGTTTCCCAGTACCAGCATAATTACGTGTTCGCTCGATAGTAATTTTATTATTATCAAAGTCAATATTTCGCCATTGTAGTCCGCAAGCTTCCCCAAGTCTTACTCCGGTGTATGCAATAGTTAATAACAATGTATTATTCGTGATGTTTTCATTTTGTTTGGCATCGTTTAGAAAAGTGAGTAACTGATTAGGTGTAAAAAAATTCTCTATTTTTTCTTCCTCTTCGGGCAAAGCTACACGTAAAAAGCGGTTCCGAGCAATTATTTCAGCTTCCACAGCTGCATTAATGGCCGTTTTGAAAGTATTGTGCACAGTTTTAACCGTATTGTAGGCGTAGTCACATCCTAGCACATTGATACACTGTTTTTGATACGTATCTTTATCTAGCTTTTGAAGCTTGAAATGACCGATAAGTGGTTTTAGTTGCAATCGTACCGCAGTTTCGTGAATCTCACGCGTTCTAGGTTTCCAAGTATGATCCATCTTTAGCCATGTATCCAACCATTGGCTAATAGTTAAATAATCATTTTCAATCAGTTTGGTATTTCCGCGCAGCGTTTGAGCCTTTACATCCACAAGGGCTTTTATCGCTGCTTTTTCTGTTTCGCATCCACTTTTTTTCTTTTCTTTTACTTTTCCATATGAATCTTCATATTTATGACGGTACATCCAGCGTTTGACGCTATCCTTTAAATAATATGCATAAACCTCAGGGTCTTTCGATGATTTTTCTAGTTTCACCTTGTCCATTCCTTTCATGCTTGGCGGCGTGTGTACAGGAATAGGTGAGTAATAGGTGAGTTAATAAAATATAGAGAGAAGAGGGAAAAAATTATGCAATTCAATATTTTTTAAATCAAAATTTACTTTTTCACCATTTGAGTATGTTTCAAAAACTTGTGCTTCAACTACTTTGCCTATATAAAAGTTTCCATCGTTTAGTATAGCCATTCGTTCGTTAGAAAAATGATTATACAAAAATTCCTTTTTAAAATCTGGATAATAAAGAATGTGTACACAGTCGCCTTCTCTTACCAAATCGCATTTATTAGAACTGCTTATTGTTACTAACAATTCATGGTGTTTATGCTTAAGCGGAAGGGTTTTATAGGTGTCTTTATACGTAACCGGCTGTATTTCGAAAGCCTCATTATTATTGAAATTGAATTTTTTGAGATTTAATAGATCATCGTTTGTGATTAAATATGCGGTAGATTCAATCATATAAACTTGGTCATGAATTAATCCGTGCAAATAACTAAATATATCCTCTATTTTCGAACCTAGTGAACATTTTTCCTCAAAAGATAATTGTTTCGCATTATCGAAAATATAATTAACATCATCCTCTGTGGCAGATGAATTATTAAAAGAAAAATAACGAGATGCAATTTCTCTGTATTCTATATTATTGAAAATATAATTCAACATTGTGTCAGCCTCTTTTCCCATTTCGGCAATGATTGACGGAAGCTCTTGTTCAATGATTTTTTTGATTCTTTCTATATCTAAGATGGATACGTCATTTTCTTTTATTTTATTAATTAATATTCGTAAAGAACCCATAGGAATGGAACCTGTCATAAATTTATATTCAGAAGGGGTTAGACTTTCTAAATTATAGAAGATAAAGCTTTCCATACTACCAAACATTAAATTATCAACAGTCATATTTCCTAAATCGGCGATTTTTTTTAATCTTTTATTGCTTGGAAGGGTTATTCCTTTTTCCCATTTTGAAACTGCACTTTTTCCAGCATTGTCTATCAACTCTCCAAACGCCTCTAAAGTTAATCCTTTTGATTTTCTGATGTTTGATATTCGCATACCAAGCGCTTCTTTGTCTACATTCATATTCTTTCACATTCCTTTTTATTTTTTTTTATTATATCGCAAAAAATGAAAAAAACATACGCATTGTTTCTTAAAGTGTCTTATTTTGTTGTTTTCAAATGAAAAGTATGCTATTTTAAAAGTGTCTTAAAGTTTCTTTTTTCTATTATTTTTTTTGAAAAAAGGTTTCTTAAAGTGTCTTATTAATGGAGGGGTGAAAGAATGATTGAAAACAAAGAGGTGTTAACAAAAGTGACGATGACTGTAAAAGAAACCGCTGATTATATTGGAATATCTCGTGGAACTGTCTATAACATGGTTAAAGCTAATCAAATACCTCATGTAAAAATAGGTGGAAAGATATTGTTTCATCGTGAAACCATTGATAAATGGCTAACAACACCAACAGCAAAGTAAAGGGGCTATGAGATGTTACCAGCAAATATTGAAGTAAATTTGGACAAACAAGCCATTCGGCAGTACATAGAGAAACGGCTTGATGAAGAAGTAAGGGAAGTTTTCTTCTTAATCGACTTAAAGAAGATGTCGGAATTGCTTTGCATGTCAGAGAGACACATTACTGAAGAATTGCTTCACGACCCACGCGTTAGAGCTTGTGAAGTTCGCAAGAATCGCAAGAGGTGGTGGTTTTATAAACCAGTACTAGAAGCTATTGAAGCTGTTGTCTTAGAGTGGTGAAAATACACAGCTTGGCGGCGTGTGTTATAGGAATAGGTCATAAACGGAAGTAGGTGAACAAATGGCAATATTGGAGAAAGAAAAAATTCTTTTAGTTGTACCAGAAAACATTCCAGATGAACTGAAACAACTAAAATATTGGATTTTGTGGAAAGCTGAATGGGATGAAAAACAAGGTGTTTTTACAAAAGTTCCGTACTGTAGGAATGGTATTCGAAAAGCAAGTAGCACGAACAGTCGAACCTGGAATACTTTCGATAAGATATACGAAGCATATGAAAATGGTGTAGGGGATGGAATAGGATTTGTTTTATCCGAAACTGATCCATATGCCTGTATTGATATAGATAATATTGAAAGTGTAGACATGTTACCGGAGTTAGCGCAAGAAATTGTGAGTTTATCATATGCAGAGCGTTCACCATCAGCTAAAGGCATTCACGTATGGATTAAAGGTTTTCAGCATGATAGCAATAAATTTAAGAATAAAAATACAAACCTAGATTATGAGATTTATAGTAACAAACGATTTATAACTTTCACTGGTGAAGCGTTAAATGATTTATCGATAAATGAAGGAAATGAAATCGAAGCGTTTATTGAAAAAGTATTTAAACGTGAAGAAGCAACGTCTCCACTTCCACAACAAAATGATGGACTTGGTAAAGCTGCACTCCTTGAATCTGAAATTTTACGGATTGCCGAGAAAAGTAAAAATGGTGATCGATTTAAATTATTCATGAATGGCGGTTGGGAACAACTCTATGGCTCACAATCAGAAGCAGATATGGCATTTGTGAATGATTTGGCATTTTGGACTAATTGTGATTATCACATGATGGACAGTATCTTTAGAAAATCCTCTTTAATGCGTGATAAGTGGGATAGTAAACGAAATAAAACTACTTATGGAGATGAACAATTAACTAAAGCCATTCAGGAATGCACAAATACATTCGTTCCAGATCAAAAGGTTGATTTGATTCCATATGGATACCAAAAAAAAACGGTGCGCTTTATCAGATTTCTGAAAAGGTGTTACGTGATGGATCCATAGAGCAAAAGGAACATTTAATTTGTAGTCAGTCCCCGGTAATTGTTAGATCATTTGAAAATGTTGAAACGGATGATTTGTATTATGAACTGAACTGGAAAGACGAACATCGGCTTAGAAAAGCAATTGTTCTCGCTTCTCAAATTGGTTCTAGAAAAGAATTAACTTTGTTATCTAATAGATCATTAGCTGTGACAGAAAACAATGCAAAAAATTTAATTGATTACTTTTACAGTTACTTAATGCATAACAAGTCTAAATTAACACGAGAACATTTGGTTAGTCGAATAGGCCATATAAGAGGCTATTTTGTTCATCCGTTGCAGTCGAATGAGGTCATGATTAAGCCAAATGATTTAGGGGAGAAGCAGCTACTTGAAGCCTTTCAAACATCTGGAACAGCCCAAGAATGGATTGAACATGTTTTAAGCCCTATTCAAAGTCATCCCAGGGCGTTACTGATGGTACTCGCAAGTTTTGCATCTGTTTTATTAAATGATTTGAAGCTGCAGCCGTTTGTAATTGATTTTGCTGGTGAAACTTCCAACGGTAAAACTACTATTCTACGAGCCTGTGCCAGTGTTTGGGGAACGGACACATTAATGAGTGAATGGAACATTACAAAGGTAGCTGCAGAGCGTAAAACCACTTTTTTAAATAGCTTTCCCTTAATATTGGATGATTCACGAAAAGCGAATGAAAAAACACTAGGAGATTTCATTTATAACTTTAGTGGTGGACGTTCAAAAGGGCGTGGATCCACAACGGGGAGTCAGCAAGAATTTACTTGGAATAACATCTTAATTTCCACTGGTGAAGCCAGTCTTACCACATACGCTGAACAAAAAGGAGGAGTGGCTGCACGTATTATCTCGATAGAAGGGATTCCATTTGAAAATGTGAAGCCTAGTTTCTTCACTAGCTTACATAACGGAATCGACTCCTATTATGGAGAAATCGGCAAGCAGTTTGTAGCGAAATGGCAACAGCATAAAAAAGATTTACTTCCACAATTCAGTGAGTACGTGGAAGTATGTCAGAAAAAAACTGAGAATAATCCTGTAATCGTTCGAGTAACTAGAAATTTCGCAGTCTTAATTTATGTGGGAAAGCTACTTAATATGTTCTTCAAATTAGATATAGATTTGATGAAGCTCTACAAGTTATTTGATGAATTAGTTTCCGAAAACAAAGCATTGGACAAGCCGAAACAGTTACTTGAAACGATGCTGCAGGATTTAGATTCAGATCGTGGATCGATTTTTTATAGATATGGATTAAGTCGTCCGATGAAAGCAGTCTATAAAGATGGTGTGTTATGGATAACACCAAGTTATTTAAAGGATTTTCTTGGTTTAGAAGAGAAAACTATTCGGTCAGCATGGTTGAAGCGTGGATATACAACAAAATTCGAAAATAGAGGAAAAGAAGTAGATTACCGTCTAAAGAAGGTGGAAGGAAATAATTTTAGATTAGTTTGTATCAGTCCAAACATTTTAAAAGAGTTGGATTTTAATTTCGCAGAACAGATAGAAAGATACTAGGCTACACAAAGGAACATATGTATTTTATATCTTGTTACCTTGAAAAACCTTATCTATCAATGGTTGATAATAGTTAGTAACACAGGTAACAAAGGTAACACAAAATATATATACTCGCATGTATTTATTTCAATGAAAAAAGCATTTTTATAAACATCTAAATAGGGTGTATTTTTTCGTGTTACCTTGTTACTTTTGTTACTTTTCTGTTTAAATGTTGATATATCAACATCTTTGAGGTAACAAAAAGGGCTACACATTATAAAAAAAGGCACACAAATATAAGTAAGTAGGTGAATTATGACCGTCAAACAAAAACTATTAGATTATATTGAAACGCACTCAGGTACATCTTTTGTGGAAATTGAACGACTATTTAAAGAAAATCATTTTCATTATGAAGGAGATCGATCATTGCAAGGGAATACCAATCTTATTCTATGGCTAGATTGGAATAATGAAGCTGTAGCTTTGATTAATGAGTTATTGGAAGAAGGATCTATTATCTGTAAAGCTATTCATCTATTAGCTTATATAGTTGATGGAGGTACGATCCCATTACCACTTGCTAATGAAGCGAGAGCTTATCAATATCCTAGATGGTTACCTGTAGGATTTTATTATAGGGAGGCAAAGTGATGAAAGAGTTTAAAGAAGTTAAATGCAAAGCATGTAAACGACTATTCCTAACATCAACACAAGAATATATATTAGCGGATTCAAACTATGATGCAGAGATTAAATATCATCGTTGCAAAGCGATCAATCGTTATGAAGTTAAATAAACATAGAGACTCACGAAGTCCAGTAGCTGCACAGTGATGTGTATGTTATTGGGCTTTTCTTTATTAGGGGAGGTGAGGTGTGGTAGTTGAGTACAATTAGAAGTCCGGCCAGGTTATGGGTCCTCCTGGGACTTTAACTTTATGCGGGGCTCTCGAGGCCCAAAAGTCGTCTATTTTTGTTTTGAAAATTTTACTTTCGCTTTCGCTTTGGGGGGTATCAACCCTAGTATTCATCGGTGTTTGATGGTTGCAAAGCGAAAGTGGGGAAAGTGAAAAAGCGAAAGTAACACTGCGGGTCCTTCCTTAGGAGGTACTGTTAAGGAGAATGTTTATTCCCTAATTAAAACACATCTGAACGAGGTCCTTCAAATAGAGTGAAATTCCTAAAGAAAATATTAAAGAAAATTAACTAGTAAATACATTTTGCTAGGGAGAGCTCTATTTAAATTACAAACAAACGTTCTTATTTTGTGCTATACTAAATCCATCAATAGAACATGATGGAGGGATTGAATGGATAAAGAAAAACTTTTCGATAAACTTGAAAACTTCTTAAAAGAGATAGGTGATGCAGAGTTACCTAAGACTCTTCAAGTAACTTTTAGTTACTCAACTGGAGAGAAAGATATTTTTATTGTGTCTGAAATCTTTTGGGCTAACGCAATGGTTGCAACTAGGAACAGAAAGAAGTATTTATATTATCAGAACAATTTAATTAACCTCGAACACGTTGTTAAAATGCAATATGAAAAAATAGATACTAATACATAAAGGTCACATCTAACCAGGTGTGGCTTTTTATTATGAAATTGGTTACAACTAAGTAGAGGTGATAATCAATGCCGATTAAATGGTACTGCGGTGATTCAGGATATAAAATTCCATATTATCGTGCTGGAGACAAAGTGATTACTAAAGAATCTAAACTAGAAGCTGTAGTTGTCGAATATGATTTCGGAATAGATGATGTCAAAGTAGATTATGTAAAAGATGTAAACGAGCAGCGATGGTTAAAAGCTTCTCAAATCGAACCTAATGAACCTATTGAAGAACAAGAAACACCTTACGAAACAATAGAATTATTAGAATCGAATTAGTCGCACTCACTACGAGTTGCGGCTTTTTTTCTAGAAACTAAGAGAGAATCTTCAAAATAGCGATAGATATCAAAAAGTTGTTTGGAAAAAATAGAAACCACTGATTAAATCACTCAGTTTATTTTTGACGACGATTTAAGTTTTTTTGATAGTGCTATTCTTAAATAAAAAAAGACAAAATGGATTTAATATTTTCTCTCAAAATGATAAAGTGTATAGTAAATATTTACAACATATCAGGAGAGATAACAATTGAGAGATGAACTTAAAAAACATCTAAATAAAGACATGTATTTTTATGGAAAGTTTAAAAATTTTGGAATAAGAAATATCCCGATGAGAACCAAAAGAAGAAATTTAAAAGTGACAAAAGTTGAAAGAGTGTTACTGCATGACCTATACGATATCGAAGGTAATTATATGTGTGATCATATATGGGTAAGTAATTCTTCTTTATTTAGAACTCAAAATGTAAAAGACGGTGATATTGTCCAATTTAAAGCAACTGTTGATAGTTATATAAAGGGTTATCTTGGGAAAAATGATGATAAAAATACTGTAATAAAATTAGATTACGGTTTAAGTCATGTAAGCGATGTTAAAATCTATCAAGGTGAGTTAAACTTTGATAGTATTTCAAAGGAGTAATACATACATGCGATTCACCAAAATCTTCGGGTCATCCTCCTAGTCTATTTTGGTTAGGGTTTTTTGCATATTGTTTTCCTTATAATACAATATTTACTAAATTTTATAATTATGCTATCCTCAAGTTATATATTGTTTTTTTTTTTGGAGGCGTAATTATGAAATTTAATAAATTAATGGTATTCACAATACTATGTTCTGTTTTACTACTTTCGGCTTGTGGTAAGGATGAATCGGTAAAAGCTAATGGTGAGTCGAATGATAAAGAAGTAGAAAAAATTGATGACTCTGATTCAACATCAAAAGTAGAGGAAATTATTGACCCAAATCCTAAAAATGATTTAAGTGCTGAAGTAGATATAGCAATGGAGCAATTTAGTATTGCTTTAGTAGATTTTCAAGTAAATATCAACGAATATTTCTACGGTTATAAAAAGTCAAACATAGAAGATTATCAAAAGAAAGCGTTAATTGAAACTGGTGAATTAGTAAATAAAGAAATGAACAGTATAAAATTAAACGCTATAACTGAGGGCGATAAAGAGATTGAATACTTATATGAGGAACTGAAGAAGTATCAAGACATAAGATTTCAAGCACTCAAAAGATATCTAGATAAACCCAATGATCATGATTTTGAAATTATAAATAAAAATACTGGATTTGTTACGGATATTGCAATAAAAATGATTGATATTAGAGCGAAAGATATCTAATTATAGTTCTATTACACCCTATTCAGGGTGTTTTTGTTTTTCAAAATTTATAAAGAATTATTTTTTTATAGATTTTGTAATGATGTTAAAAATAATCGATTCCAGTCTATTATTAGTGTGGAAGGAGGTGTTTGTTATAACTGTGAAAAACAAAGTCAAAACGCTAAATATTATTACTGTAGTGTCTATGGTACTATCAAGCTTTTTCTTCATTAAAAATGTTCTAGAAGAAGGTATAGAACAAGTACCTATTTCAATTACGGTATTGTATGTATTAGCTATCGTAGTATCGATTGCAAGTTTTGTATTACATTGGATGAATAAACAAAATAAAGTCAGCAACCTGCATCAATGAGAAGTTATCAGAAGTCACATCTAACCAGGTGTGGCTTTTTATTATGCCTTGAGAGGTGGTGAGAGAATGGTTAACACAGTAACACAACAACAGATTAATAGTATTATCGAGCAATCATCATTTGAGGTATTCCACCGAGTGCATGAAAAGCAATGCTTATTAGTAGCTAAGTTACCAAATGGTTTTACATTAGTTGGTGAATCTGCATGTGTAGACCCGGCTAACTATGATGAACATATCGGTTATGACTTAGCAGTGAAGCATATCAAGAGTCGCTTGTGGGAGCTAGAGGGGTACGCATTACAGAACAGACTTAGTGACACTGACCTAACAACAAGCATATAGGGCAGTGAATGAGCAGTCCGCCAACCCAGTCATACCAAGGCTTTGGGTCCTTCCCCAGGGGGGAGTCCTATGCGGGGCTCGCGACCATAGCCGTGTACTTAAGCTAATTTAATTATTTTTAATAATAAGTGCCTCTTTTAAGTTAGTATTAAAACGACAACTTAGAGGAGGCTTTTTATGTACAATCAACATAATTTATATGTGAAAGAATGTTTTCAACTTTTTCTACCTAAAAATCTTGAACAGCTAGCGAAGGAAACAGGATTTATTAAACGGGAGCGTCAATTTTCCGCTTCCGACTTTTTATCACTTGTATTTCGACAAAATGCTAATCTTGTTCAGCCCTCATTAAATAATTCATGCCACGATTTAGAGAAGCATAATATATATATCACCAAATCTGGTTTAAATAAACGATTCACTACTGAAGCAGTCGACTTTTTTAAGGCTCTATTTGATCGTCTATTTCAATATCAATTTCAGGCGCCATTGGCGGAAATGAAGTTAGAGAAAAAATCCCCATATAAACGGATTCGAATTATAGATAGTACAAGCTTTAAACTCCCAAAATCATATGAAAATAATTATAAAGGAACGAGAGATGCTGGTGCTAAAATACAATTTGAATTTGATTACGTAAGTGAGAAATTGCTTTGGTTTAATTTAGATGAAGGGAAATCTGCAGACACTCCCGCAGGATTCGAACGACTAGCTAATTTAGAAAAAGGGGATTTATTCTTGCAGGATTTAGGTTACTATCATTTGGATTTATTTGAACAAATTCATCGATCTGAAGCCTTTTATCTTTCAAGGGCTAGAATGGATTCGCAGTTCTTTATAGAGGTTGATAATCCACCTCGTCATCCAGATGGTTCCTTTATTGAAAAACAACGCTATCAGCGTTTATACATGGAAGAAGAATTGAAAACATTGCCCAGGGGACATTATCGAGAGTGGAATAAGATTTATGTGGGAAGACATAAAAAAATGCTCACACGCTGTATTATTTATCGTCATGATGAAGAGCAAGAAGAAAAAAATACAAAAAAAAGAATTAGAAGTTATCAAAAAAAATGCCGCTCTATTCCAAAAGAAAATGTAGCTTCACTTTCGGGACTAACTATTTACATAACTAATTTACCACGTACTATTTCCGTCGAAAAAATAACTCAGTTATATCGCGTTCGATGGCAGATTGAACTTCGTTTCAAAACGTGGAAATCCCATTTGAAAATTCATCAAATAAAAGACATGAAAATTGAACGTTGGTTATGCCACGTATATTGCCAATGTATTGTCATGCTGTTAAGCATGATAACCACAGGTTATCTTCGAAAAGTTGTTTGGAAAACATTAAATAAATTTATTAGTGAAGATTTAACAATCCGTATGATTTCTAGAATGATAAACCGACTCGTTTTAGAAAGCAAAAAAGGTGCGCGAAGCTGGAGTTTGTTCTTTAAGAGTCTTATTCCTACCACAGAAAAATTCAACTTAAAATCCACAAAGCCAGAACGGCACACTTTATTTGTTTGATTAAACATACAAAAAATCCAAATTAAAGGTAGTTAAGAACTACATTATTTTGGGTTTATTTGTTATGCTCTTTTTTTAGAACATATCTTATTCTAACCTCAAAACACTCATTTGCAACATTAACTCTTCGGAAAATATTAAGAATATAAAATTTGAACTTTACTATCCTTCTTAAGTACACGGCTATGGGCTCGCGACTCCCGCGGTTCGTCTCCTTGAAAATAAAAAATTTTACTTCGGAACTTCGGAATTGGGGTGAGCAAAATGGATGGATTTAAAGAGGAAAACGGACGTGTTCTTATACGAACAAATCGGCTCTGTGAGTTAATTGAAATCAGCGATAGATCGCTAACTGACTGGAAGAAGCAAGGGTTAACGCAACACTCTCGAGGGTGGTGGGATTTACAACATGTCCTGAAATGGCGCGGTGAAATTTACAACGCTGATTCCGAAGTAAGCAAGTCTGCAAACCTGCAACAAATGAAGTTAGAAGCAGAAGTTGCTCGAATCCATCCTGTCGAGCTTGGGATATCGAAGTTAGTCCTCCGCAATCTTTATATGATGTGACTACTCTTACTCGACTAGCTGCTATTGAAGAAATTAGGTATTGAGTGGGGTGGAACATTGACAAACGCAATTGACCGACCCCATTTTGAAGTTAAAGCAAATTGGAAGATACCCAAAGGCTATGTATTGGGTCAAGTAGTCGTACCAAGTAACAGCAAAATGCAAGTCCAATTAATTGTGGAAGACAAAAAGGAGGAAGTAACAATGACAAATACAAATTGGAACACAGGATCACCAGCAATGTATACAGAGGCATAAGCATTTTTAACACAAGCTGTTAAAGAAGGCGTTATTCAGGATTCACATTTAAAAGATTTAAAAAATCGTACCATGACAACGGATCGTTTGCTATGATTGTATATTACGATTCAGCAACGTCGTAGTAAATAGTAAATTATATTGTTCAGTTTTTGTTTAGAACGATGTAGTAATCTATCAATGTATTCTTGTCGATACAAAGGAACACGCATAAGCAAAGTAAAAAGCCCAGGTACTCAATTAATGAACTGAACCCTATAAAGTAGACAGTTTAATAAAAGACCATTTGCTACATTAAACAGCGATTAAATGACTTCGGTATGCTGCCGGAGTCATTT
>NZ_JBIWEY010000040.1:0-40483 GCF_044762775.1 Lysinibacillus sp. NPDC096418 | reverse complement strand
TCGCTGTCCGTCAGACTTCATGGAACCGCCGTATACGGATCCGTACGTACGGTGGTGTGAGAGGACGGGAGTTAGTCGCTCCCTCCTACTCGATTATTATACAGTGAGGAATTTCACTAATTTTTCGTTATCTAGTAAGTTACCTACGAAGAATGCACCGAACTCACCATAGCGAGCAGATACTTCGTCGAAACGCATTTCGTATACTAGCTTTTTAAATTGTAAAACATCATCCGCGAATAGCGTTACGCCCCATTCGTGATCATCGAAACCTACAGATCCTGTGATGATTTGTTTTACTTTACCAGCGTAGCCACGACCAATCATGCCATGTGAACGCATTAAACCTTTACGTTCTTCCATAGGCAGCATATACCAGTTGTCATTGCCTTGACGGCGCTTATCCATTGGGTAGAAGCACACATACTTAGAACGTGGAAGTTCTGGGTAAAGGCGTGCGCGTACATGTGGATTTTGGTAAGGATCTTCGTTAGAATCACCAGCTAGATAGTTTGAAAGCTCTACAACAGATACATACGAATATGTAGGAATTGTAAAATCAGCAATGGCTAATTTGTTGAAATCTGCTTCAAGTTCTTGAAGTTCATCCATTGTTTCTCGTAGAGTCATAATCATAAAGTCAGCTTTTTGACCCACAATTGCATAAAAAGCATGAGCGCCCGTTTTAGCCACATCTGCTTCATTTAATTTGTCTAAATATGTGATAAATTCTTCAACCGCTTCTTGACGTTCTTCTGCAGAAACTAGTTTCCAAGAAGCCCAATCCATTGAGCGGAATTC
Organism: Lysinibacillus sp. NPDC096418; assembly: GCF_044762775.1. NCBI lineage: Bacteria > Bacillati > Bacillota > Bacilli > Caryophanales > Bacillaceae > Lysinibacillus > Lysinibacillus sp. NPDC096418. Next base: position 39,682 of record NZ_JBIWEY010000040.1, on the reverse strand, counting down.
ATGTAAAGCGTACCAACCATCTAACGTAATCGCTGCTTCATTCATAATTCAATACACTCCTCCTAAATGAAAATCATTCACAGTAAGTTTATCATAGTTTGTGCGAAAACAATAAGGTCATGTTAGCGATTTCATGAATTTGACACCTCGAGTAGATGCGGTATGCTAAAAGTGAGAGAAATAAAGGAGTACGACTAGATGAAAAATAGTTTACAACAATCAATCTGGCGTTTTTACGACCAATCTATTAGCGCAAAGAATAGCTCCCCGCTTGAGTCTTTTGCGATGGATGATACACTTTGCCAATTAGTTGGGCAACTGCAATCGCCACCAACAATACGTACGTGGGTTCATGATGCATCTGTTGTACTGGGTATACAAGATCATCGTTTACCATATATGCAGCAAGGGATGAAATTACTGCAATCAAAAGGCTATCATCCAATCGTCCGAAACTCTGGAGGTTTAGCAGTTGTACTTGATGCAGGTGTGCTTAATATTTCGGTTGTATTATCAGAGCAAACAGAAGAACTGAGCATTAATGATGGTTATGATACGATGGTTGCTTTAGTGAAGTCGCTTTTTCCAGAAGTAGCAGAAAAAATTGAAGCATATGAAATTGTTGGCTCTTATTGTCCAGGCTCTTATGATTTAAGTATTGGTGGCAAAAAGTTCGCTGGTATTTCACAACGCCGTTTGCGCCAAGGTGTCGCTGTTCAAATATACTTATGTATTGAAGGGAGTGGTGCAAAACGTGCAGAGCTAATCCGAGATTTTTATGCGGAAAGCTTGCAAAATGAGGAAACAAAATTTGCATATCCACAAATTGTGCCGGAAGTAATGGCATCGCTAAGTGAACTGGTTGATGCGCAACTTACGGTGGAGGCAGTTATGATACGACTGCAGCAAGTGTTGCACAATTTTTCAGATGAAGTCCGAGCTGAGCCACTACATGATGAAGAACTAGAATTATATGCTTTTTATTTACAGCGAATTTTCGAGCGGAATAAAAAAATGTTGGAAAAGTAAAATAAAAAAAGGCGATGCTGCTAACTAAGCACATCGCCATTTTCTTGTTGAAAAGCAGGACTGCTAACAACAAGGTTACCGTTTTTCTCCATTTTAAATACTGGTGCTACTCGCTCTTCCTCTTCATCTAGTGTCACTAGACGTCTAGCACGATTCATAATTTGGACAAACTGCTCGTAGTCTTTACGAATCGCTCTATTTTCCTCTTCTAATTGTGCAATTGTTTTCTCTAGTTTTTTATTTTTCTCAGATGTCACATGCACGAGTTGGCGCCATTTTGTAGACTCATTATTTAACTCACCAGAATGCTGTAAACGTAGTAAATAAGCTATAACAATATCAAGTGATAACGCAGAAAGAGGAATCGATTTACCCTCTGTATCTGCACTTACTGTAAACATATTAGAAGAACGACGTCTTGCTGGTGCTCCTAAAACTCGCATTCTTTCTTTTCTTTCTTTTTTTGCCTCTGCTAACTGCTCCTCATAAACCTTACGTACAACGGCATTCCAACGAAAACCACATGCTGCAGCTGTGCGATTAAGTGCATCACCAGCTTCTTCAAATGCATTTAACTGCGTACTACCTTCTGTAACGTGACGAATTACCGCATCTGCTAATAGTTCATCGTTTTCATCTAACCAAGCATCTTGTCTTACTTTACTCATCTTAAATCCTCCCACCTTCATTAAACTTTCTTTAATATATTTCTATCATGGCCAATCTTTTAACCTTTTATTCATCTATGTTTAAGGAATTATGCTTGAATGCAAGGTGAAAAATGCGATACAATACCCGTTGTAGGTTTGTACGTATTCTGCATACTTAACTATGTGAATGTAATACGCACAGTAGATAATTTTTGTATGAGAAAAATAACATATAGAAAGGGTTGTTGACAAAATGGCAAACGAATTTAAAGTTTGCGATGAATGTCAGGCCGTTAACTTAAAAACGTTAATTCCAAAATTAAAGGAAATCGATCCTGATGCAACCATCGAAATTGGCTGCCACTCATATTGTGGCCCAGGTCGTAAAAAAACATTTACCTTTGTAAATAGTAGACCTGTCGCAGCATTAACTGAGGAAGAGTTAATGGAAAAAGTTTTAACAAAGTTAAAGAATAAATGAAAAAAAACTATCTTCACGATGTTGAAGGTAGTTTTTTGTTTAGATGAATTAGTATATGCAATTTTACAGAAAAGGCTTGCTTTTCCTAGAAAACAGTGTAAAGTGTTGGTTTATTTCATATAATAGAAGAAATACAGAAAAAGAAATGGGGTGCTGTGCAAATGACACATTATGCAGAAGCAAAATTACAAGAGGAAAAAGTGTTTAAAGATCCTGTTCACCGCTATGTCCATGTAAGAGATCAGGCAATTTGGGACTTAGTCGGTACAAGAGAATTTCAACGTTTACGTAGAATTCGTCAGCTAGGCACGACCTTTTTAGTGTTTCATGGGGCAGAGCATAGCCGTTTTAATCATTCACTTGGCGTCTATGAAATTATACGCCGTATTGTCGATGATATTTTTGTAGGTCGTCCAGAATGGGATGAAAGTGAAAGACTACTAGTGCTTTGTGCAGCACTTTTACATGATTTAGGACACGGGCCATTTTCGCATGCTTTTGAAAATGTGTTTGAACTCGATCATGAATATTATACGAGACAAATCCTTCTTGGTGATACAGAAGTAAATACAGTGCTGAGAAAAGTATCACTAGATTTCCCAGAGAAAGTATCCCAAGTTATTGAGAAAACCTATCCAAATAAGCTTGTTGTTAGCTTGATTTCGAGTCAAATAGATGCCGATCGTATGGATTATTTGCAACGTGATGCCTATTTTACAGGGGTTAGTTATGGACATTTCGATATGGAGCGTATTTTACGTGTTATGCGTCCACGCGAAAATCAAGTGGTCATTAAATCGACTGGGATGCACGCAGTAGAAGATTATATTATGAGTCGCTATCAAATGTATTTGCAAGTTTACTTCCATCCCGTGTCACGCAGTGCAGAAGTAGTTTTGAATAATATATTAAAACGTGCGAAGCAATTGAGTATGGAAGGCTATAAGTTTAAGCATGAGCCGACTCATTTTAAAGCATTTTTCAAAAATGAGATTACGCTCGAAGATTATCTATCATTGGATGAAAGTATACTTTTTACATATTTCCAATTTTGGATGAAAGAAGATGATGCGATTTTAAGTGATTTAAGTCGTCGCTTTGTAAATCGTAAACTATTCCAATATATTGACTTGGACCCAATCGTTGAATTAGAGAAGTATCAAAGGCTACAAGCATTATTTAGACAAGCTGGTTTGAATCCAGAATATTATTTAGTACATGATACGACAGCCGACTTACCCTATGATTTTTATCGACCAGGTGAGGAAAATGTCCGTGTTCCAATTTTCCTTGAAATGAAAAATGGAGAGTTGTATGAATTATCGACTGAATCCATTATTGTCGATTCTATTTCAGGAAAAATGAAGCGCGATCACAAAATCTACTTTCCTATGGATTTCCTCGAGGATACCAGTACGCACGGTGTTTTGAAAAAGCAAATATGTAAGATATTAAAAGGTAATTAACAGTGTTATGCACCAGATGTGTGCATAACACTGTTTTTTATTTTGAGGGAAAATAAATGTTTGTATTTCACCGGAGGTGTTATAGAAGCAGAATTAATTGTACATAACGATTTAAATAGTAGAGAACTCGGTACGAATGCTCACGAAGGATGATATGCAATTATCACCATTTATATAGCAAAGAATATTAATTTTCCGTATACTGTTATTTTTTAAAAAAATTCGAGATAACACTGTTGAAAGTTTTAAACTATCGACAAACTGAAGATTACATTTTTTATATTTTTTAGGCTGGAGTTTATTAATAGTAAATTATAGGCTATTAAAATCCGCATGGGTGAGGGTATTATAACTGGTTGTTCAGAAAATGTTTAGTGCTGATATTTATAATGGAGAGAAAACCTGAAAGGGGGTGAGGCAGATTATCGTTGGCGCAGAAAAGTTAAATACGAATGCATGCAGATGTGTACATCATGGCTTTACATACATCAAGATTGCTCGCTTCTAATGGAGTACTTTTTAGAAAAACATGTATTCGAAAAGGCGATAAAAATAAAGGAAAGAGACTAACATTAAATAGTTTGTATAATCACTTACCTTAACTTAAGAGATTAGCATCGTCGACAAATTTGTTAGTTTTCGCCTTAGTAAGGAGAGAAGGATGAAGAAGAAACTAAATATCATTATTCTAACAATGTTAGTAGTGTTCCAAACGGTGCTTTCTCCAATTTCAGTGTTTGCAAGTGAATTACCCGCAGACAATGTAACTGCTGAGGAAAATACAGATGCAGGGTCGCAATTACTAGCAGAGCCACCAGCAGAGGACCTCGGAACTGATGCAACCACTACCTCTGGGGATTCGGCAACGTTGAAACCAATTGTACCACTATCACTATCCGAAGCAGCTGTTTTCGAAGATAGTGATGTAACGATGACTTTTGAAAAATTAACTGTTGCAGGTAAAGAGATTACTGCTGCAACGGATCCAGCTGATTATCCTAACCCTAAAATGGGGGATACGACTTCTATCCATTATGAATTTCAGTTAGGTGCTTTAAGTAAAAACTATGGTGTGGGTTCTACTTTTACATTTGAGTTACCCGAACACTTATTAGTATTTACACCAACTGCACTAAGCGGTAGTAAATCAGCAGACGGCGTTGACTACACTTATAGTACAACGGGCAATGTAGTGACGGTTACAATACAGACCGAACTAGAAGAAGCGTCGCAATATACTATCTTTTTCAATTTTGATGCGCATTTTGGGAATAGTGCTGATGACAGTAAACTAGAGCAAAATCTCATCATCCCTATCAAAGGTGGAGCTGCAGTTACACTGCCATTCGTATTTAAACCAAGTACGAATGAGAAGCCATTGACTAAGACATTTGATGCGATTAAACGTGATGCTGATGGTACAGTTCGCATCCCATGGACTATTTGGGTAAATAGAGGTGGAGAAACACTAATAGGCGCAGAGCTACAAGATACGATTGGTGATGGACATGTTTTAGATACTGACATTACAGTTGAGGAATATAGAGTGGGGTTAACTGGTAATGCTACGCTTGAGTCTAGCTTTACAGAAAATTCATTCCCGATTACTTTAGGGAATACAAACAAGGCGTATAAAATCACGTATAACACAAAAGTAGAACGTGAGCCTGCAAATCAAACTGAATTGTTCACTAACACAGCAACGCTTGTATCAGCTAATTTAAACCCAGCTCCAGTACCTGCTACCCAAGAAATCAAGTATGGTACACCTTTAGAAAAGAAACTAATTTCTAGCGGGGATTCTAACAAAGACAAGTACAAGGCAGAGTGGCAGATTAAATATAATTACTTGGGTCAATCAATCCCAATCGATAAAGCGACACTTACAGATACAATAACAAATAAACATAAAATAAAATATGATTCTACGTTTAAAGTATATAAAGTAACGCTAAGTGCGGATGGTCTAAGTGAACAATCAGCAGAGCTTCTTAGCGAGGGCAATGGTTATGACTTAACTACATCTGATGATCATGAGTTTGTCATCGACTTTAGCAGTAGTGCAGCTAATGGATCTGTTAAATCTGCCTTTAAGGTCGCATATGAAACTGAGCTTGTTGATGAATTCATTACAACAGCTAATCAAGGTACTGTTACAAATACTGTAACTACAGGTACAGGTAAGGAAGATAAAGATAATTTATCACTTGCACCAGATATCTTTAAAAAATCTGGTGGCTCAGGAACTGTTGACTATGTGAATAAAACAATCACATGGACACTTACGATTAAGGCAGAAAAAGACTTAGTAAATTTCCGAGTGGAAGATAACTTCACTACAGACAATAAAAATGGTAAATCATTGAAGCATACACTAACTGAGTGGAGCGCGACAGAACTTTACAACGTGTCAGGTGTAAATTCTTCAAATTATACAATTACAAATCCAGCTAGTGGTACTCCAGCGGCGGGTGATGAAGGATTTGTCTTAACGTTTACAAATACAATTCCAAAAGGCACAACTGTAACGGTTCAATACAAAACAAAATTTGAAATTGAACCAAATGGTGGTGTTGCAACTGCTTATACAAATACAGCAGATGCAACTTGGACAGGCAGTACGCCAGGTAAAACATTTGAAGCAAACGATACTAAAGATTACAAACCAGGGGGCACATCACCAACTGGTAATAACGGTTATAAAAAAGTTGATGTAAACCATCAAACACAAGAATTCTCTTGGAGAATTGGTGTGAATATTAATAAAAGGGATATCAATAACGCAACATTAACAGATACTCTGGGTGCTGGTCATCATATCGTGATTCCAGATGGACAAACACTAAAAGAACAAATTACTGTAAAACGTTTATCATTAACAACTGAAGAAGGTAAGCCAATTGGAGATTTAGATTCAAGTAAATGGAATGTTGAAACAGTGACAGGCGACAACGGAGCAGTAACAGCCTTTAAAATTACATTTGTAAATTTAGATACTGGTGACAACAACGAAGCATATTTGATTGAGTACAAAACAAAGGATTCTGATGATATTTTTGGTCAAGCAACAGGTGGTAAAGATAAATACACAAATAACGCTACGCTTGCTACACCATTTGACGGAAGTTATCCATACGATGCTACAGCTACGATTAAAAATGCAAATGAGCTAATTTCCAAAACGGCTAGTGTTAACAGAAATGACGAAACAATTACTTGGAAAGTGACTGTCAATAAGTCACATTCACATTTAGGCAATATTACGTTAACAGATACGCCATCAGCTAACCAAAAAATATTACCAAATACATTTACTAAGAAAGAAATAACAATGGCTACGGGTGGTGGAACTGGCCTTGGGACTTCTATGGAAATCCCTGAAAGCGAAGTTAAAGTAAATGCAGATGGTAGTTTTAGCGTTAATTTAGGTGATTTAACGCAAAAGGGCTATGAAATTGAGTACAAAACATTCTACATGGGTGGAAATGGCGAAACAGTTTCAAACCAAGCTTCAATTGGTTATGCAGGTGCAGAATCTGCTGGTACAAGTGATAAAGGTAACGCTAATGCAGTGTTTAACTATAACTCTTCTACTACAGATGTATCCGCTACAAAAGGTTCATTTAAATTAGAGAAAATCAAAGTTGATCCTGTTTCAGGTGTGCGAGAAAACTTTGAGGGTGTTGTTTTTGAACTTTGGAACAATGCGAAAACTGTAAAAATTGCTGAGGCAACAGCTGACGCTAACGGTTTAGTAACGTTTGAAAATGTTCGTTATGGAAAGTACCAAGTGAAAGAAAAAACACCAGCAGGTTACCATCCAATTTCAGATTTTGAAATTAAAATGGGGGATGCTAACAATATATTAAAACCTGAAGCTGCAAATGTTGTACTTCCTATCGAAAACGTTAAAATTGTTGATCCTAACAATATGTGTACAAACTTCGAATTAACAATTAAAGACGTTAATGGAAAGCTTGTAAAAAACAAGGACATTACACTACAAGACAACGGTGGCAACATTAAATTTACAGGCAAAACTGATAATTCAGGGAAAGTAAATATCCCACGCGAAGGTGCAGGTAAAGTACAAGCCGGTACCTACAAAGTATATGATGGAACTGTCCATTTAGGTGATGTAACTGTGAAATACGGCACAGGTGACTGTCAAGGCGAATTACAGCCTAAAAATACATGTACGGTATTCACAATTACATTAAAGGATGAAAATAATAATCCACGTCCAAATATTTCAGTAACATTAAAGGACAAAGCAGGTAAAGAAATTGCAACAGCAACAACAAATGAAGATGGTGAATTTGAAATACCATCTACAACACCAGCAGGAGAATATGATCTTTATGAAGACAAGCAGTTCCTTGAAGAAGTAACAGTTAACTATACTGATTGCCGATCAGACGTAACACAAAAACCAAACTGTCCAAAATTCACATTAACAGTGAAGGATGCAGATGGAGAAGTTCGTAATGGTGCAACAGTTACAATTCAAGACAAAGCAGGTAATCCAATTGAAACAGGTACGACTGACGCAAATGGTATCTTTAAAACAACTAAACCTCTTAATCCAGGTGAATACAATGTATATGAAAGTACTACCTGGTTAGGTAAATTTACTGTAGATACAAAATGTGAAGCAACAGTACAACCAGCGCCAGTATGTACAGAATTTACGATTACTGTAAAGGCTGAAAATGGTGATTTACGTCCTAACGTCTCAGTGACATTGAAGGACAAAGATGGTAAAGAAATTACTACAGCAACAACAAATAAAGATGGTCAAATCACGATTCCATCGACTACTGAACCAGGAAAATATAATCTTTATGAAGATAAGCAATTCCTAGGTGAAGTAACGGTTAGCTATGTGGATAAATGTGAATTTGAAATGACACAGGCACCGGAATGTCCAACATTCACATTAACAGTGAAGGACGTAGATGGGAATGTTCGAGATGGAGCAACAGTTACAATTAAAGACAAGTCAACTGGTAAAGATATTGCAACAAAAACGACTGATGTAAATGGCTCATTAACAATTGACAAGCTTGCACCAGGTGAATATGAGGTATACGAAGGTACTAACAAGCTAGATGAATTTATTGTTGATGCAACATGTGCAGAGGAAGTTCAACCCGCTCCGTCATGTCCACTATTCACAATTACATTGAAGGATGAAGAGGGTAATCCACGTCCAAACGTAGCTGTGACACTGAAGGACAAAGCAGGTAATGTCATTGTTTCGACTACAACAGATGCAGCTGGTAAATTTACAGTACCAAATACAACACCAGCAGGAGAGTATAACCTTTATGAAGGCGATCAATTCCAAACAGAAGTGACAATTAGTTATTTGGAAGATTGTGAGACAGAGGTGAAAGTAGCGCCGAAATGTCCAATCTTTACGCTTACTGTTCAAACAGTGTTGGGTACACCACGTCCAAATGTAGCACTTACAATAAAGGATTCAAGTGGAAATATTATTAAAGGTGCAAATGGCCAAGACGTTGTCACAACCGGAGTGAACGGCACGGTTATCTTCCCGAACGTAGCTATTACGAAGGGGACATATACTGTCTATGAAGGTTCCCAATCAATTGGTTCATTCACAGTAACAGATACATGTGGTGCACTTGTGAAACCAGATCCAGGCAATACGGGAGAACCAGGCAACCCAGGCAACCCAGGAGAACCAGGTAACCCAGGTAACCCAGGTAACCCAGGTAACCCAGGTAACCCAGGAGAACCAGGTAACCCAGGTAACCCAGGCAACCCAGAAGAACCAGGCAACCCAGAAGAACCAGGCAACCCAGGCAACCCAGGCAACCCAGGCAACCCAGGAGAACCAGGCAACCCAGGCAACCCAGGCAACCCAGGAGAACCAGGTAACCCAGGTAACCCAGGAAACCCAGAAGAACCAGGCAACCCAGGCAACCCAGGAGAACCAGGCAACCCAGGCAACCCAGGCAACCCAGGAGAACCAGGCAACCCAGGTAGCCCAGGAGAACCAGGTAACCCAGGCAACCCAGGCAACCCAGGCAACCCAGGCAACCCAGGCAACCCAGGCAACCCAGGCAACCCAGGAGAACCAGGCAACCCAGGTAACCCAGGTAACCCAGGTAACCCAGGTAACCCAGGAGAACCAGGTAACCCAGGCAATCCAGGCAATCCAGGCAATCCGAGCCCAGGGACACCAGGAAATACTAATGATGTGAAAAACGTACAAGATGTTATTGACCAAGGTAAAAAATTACCACCTTACAATGAAACAACAACGCCGAGTCAAAGTACTTTAGATAAGTACAAAGACTTCCTAAACAACTACTCTAAACTTTCAAAAGAAGATCAGTTGGCAGTAGGCGAATCTGTTGATATTGAAAAGATAAAAGCAGCTGTGAAGCAAATGGAAGCACAGTTAGCAAAAGGTAAGCTACCACAAACAAATGGTGCAGACCAAACAGGTATGATGGCCATTGGTTTATTATTAGTAGCGGCAAGTGTATTCTTCTTACGCCGTCGTAACGTTGAAACAAAATAGGGATCTAAAAAAACGCTCCAAGAGAAGAAATTCTCAAGGAGCGTTTTTATTGTTTAACGAAAAATCACTGATAACTAGTAACTATAAGCATAAAAAAATACTTATCTTTACTGGTCGATCATTTGAATGAGACTAAAATCATATGAATTCCTAACTTGTAGAAAATGCTTCAGAAAGCGCTTCGGGTGCATCAATCATTGGATACTGCGTAACAAAGTCAGCTTGCACCATGAGTCGCTGTTTGCCGTCCTCAGTGCATGTAATTAGTGTTAAAATGTTGCCTTCTGTATCTTCAATGACATAGACATCTGTTGCTTCAATTACTTCTTTTACAGAAAGTTTGTATTCATAGATATTTGTTAGATCTGTTAAGTAAATTGCATCGCCTATATTCGTGCGATAGAGAGGTCCAAATAATATATCTTTGCCCTCGAAATAATGGCTGGCTAATGCGTAGTTGCCTTTACCTAATTGTTGAGTAGGTTTCATCGTACCTGCTCCGACAGCGAGTGCAGATTTACCAACGCCTTTTAAAATAGGTAACTGTAATTGTACTTCAGGAATGACGATGCTACCGATAACAGGAAGTTTTTCAATAGATGCTTGAGCTTTTAATACTTCCGTAATGGATAAAGATTGTACTGCTTCAAAATCAAAATCTGCTTCCTTATCTAAATTGGCCTGCAAATCTTCCACAGTGTAATCAGTTGTGTTTAATCGATCACTCAAATGGGCTATGATGAAGTTTTGAATCGGATTAATGAAGATAAGAATAAGACCTATGATGAGCGTAAAGATGAGTAGTGTCATTTTGAGTTTCCTCATCATTATTGCACCCCCTAGTGTGTAGGATATTAAAAAATGGGTAGAGCTCAAAATTGCTCTACCCAGTCTAATTATTATTTATCGCTAAAGCGAACGCCAGCAACACCGTAATGGTTTTTAGACATTTCTTCGATGAAAACAGTAACGTTTTCTACTGGTGCGTTGACTGTACGAGAAACAGCTTCTGTTACTTCTTTGACAAGTGCGCGTTTTTGTTCTTCAGTGCGACCTTCTATCATTTTCACTGTAACGTATGGCATTATATAGCCCCCTTAATGGTATTTTGGTGTATATTTAAATAATAGCAGAATGGAGGGAATTAAAGTATGACAAAAGAAGAAAAATCAAAACAAAAAATGGGCTTTACCATTATAAAAAATGACCCTACAGATGGCCATAAAGGATTTGGTGTCGGTTCGCTTTCACTAGAGAACGTGTCACCAGTCATTATCGATATAGAAGAAGGCAAGGCTTCAATTGAAATTGGTGCGATGCATGCGCGTAGCGATGTGGAAAGAGGCATTAAGTTCACGACAAACCGTGAAGATTCAGAAGGTGGCAAAGCATATTGGTTAGTATGGGTGACGATTGACCATAAAGAAGACGGCCCTTACTATGCAGGTGTTACCGCTTGTGAGATGGTTGTTAATCGTGAAAAACGTCGTGGCTATAAAATTTTAGCTGATCATGTAAATAAAATGGATAAATCGATGAAACGTCATATTATCGTTGACCATATGGATGAACCATCTAAAAAGATATTAACAGACTTCCTAGAAGGTCATAATCCTGATATGTGGAAGCGCAGTACAGAACAGTTGCGTCAAGACTTATTTGTATAATTGACTTGTAATGATTGAACAATCTGTGACATTTTGCAATCGCTTTCGATATGTGGTTGAAACTGTCTAGGAAAAAAAGTACACTTGATGCAGAGCTTACAATTTAGTAAGCTAGGACACTTGGTCTCGCGAAATGTGATGAGCGCTATGCGGCATTTGAATTACCCAAGCCGAATGCCCCATGATGCTCACCCTTTCCGCTGACCATGAAACAAGAAAAGCTTTCTGTTCCCACGGACAAGTCTCCGGGGAAGAGAAAGCTTTTTTTAGTAAAGCGCACCTCAATAATTTGGTCGCTTACCAATTTCTATCATAACTGCTTTGTCGAGAGATTTCATTATAATTAAACGTTTAGGAACTGTAAAGGTTTCACTTATTGCTCATTATTTTTATTGCCTTTAAAAATAGAGAACGGCAACATATTCCAAAATTCACCCCATGTCTTACTATCCAATACATCAAAGTTTGAACATTTCTCTGTTGGAACATCTTCTGTTTTAAGGTACACAAGACGCTGCTTCGGGCATGCCTTACTTGCAAGCTTGCCTGTTTCAATATCGACGACTACACCTTTAACGCCTTTCGGCTTTGTGAAGTCTTGATTTTTAGTTCCGCTATTTACGTTTTCCATAAAATCTATCCATATTTGTTTAGTAGCAGCCATGTCTTCTTTTGCAGAAAGAGTTTTACCTTGGTCATAACCATTCCAAACACCAGCAGTTAGATTAGGTGTATAGCCAATGAGCCACTGGTCACTATTTGTAGATCCTGATTTCGCTGCATACGTATGTGTCATACGGGAGCGAATTGCAATCCCAGTCGCAGGCGAATAATCGCTGAATACAGGATCAAAAATACCTGTCATCATCTCTGTGAGCATATACGCATCTTTTTTCGAAATTACAGGTTCCGTTGCTTGTTCGATTTCTTTGTTTTCGTAGATAATTTCACCATTTGCATCTTTGATGGAAATGATTGTTGTTGGCGCCGTTTTTTGACCTTGTGACGCTAAAATATTATAGGCATTTGTCATTTGATATAGTGTTGTTTCTGCTGTACCAAGTGCGATTGATAAATTGTCTTTGGTACCAACATTAACGTCAAAGCGACTTGCCATCTCATGGAACGTTTTGAAGCCAATCTCTTCTAATGTTTTTACGGCATAAATATTATCGGAAATAGCAATTGCTTGTGCCATGGACATATCATGATCAGCAAATTTTCCATTAACATTTTTCGGTGCATATGTTTGGCGCCCCTTATCATAGGTGAAAATTGTTTCCCCCACATCAAGGAATGTTAACGGTGTATAACCGTTTTCAAGTGCAGCAGCGTACAAAATTGGTTTTATAGTTGAGCCGGGCTGACGTTTTGCCTGTGTTACACGGTTAAAAGAGCTTATCCCATAATCCCGTCCACCGACAAGCGCAGTTACTGCACCTGTTTTTGATTCCATACTGACAAATCCAGCCTGCAGATCATTTTTCGGCATATTATCTGCAACGGCTGCTTCGGCTGCTTTTTGATGAGCTGTGTTTATTGTTGTTTGTATTGTCCAGCCACCTTCACTAATATCCATATTCTTCGATTTCAGAATTTCACTTGCTTCTTGCCATGCAACGTCTAGAAAATACGGAGCAATTGATTTTGCTGCTACCCACTTATCATTTTTTAGGACAATTGCTTCTTCTTTAGCGCGATTTTTTTCTGTTTCAGAAATAGCACCTTGTTCAGCCATAAGGTTTAAAATAACGTGCTGACGATTTGATGCTTTTTCAAGATTTACGATAGGTGAGTATAAGCTCGGTCCCTTTGGTATACCCGTGAGCATTGCCGCCTCCGCAAGTGTTAAATCGCTTGCAGATTTACTAAAATAGTAACGGCTTGCTGCCTCGACACCATACATACCGTGACCGTAGTATACAGTGTTTAAATAGCCTTCTAGTATTTCGTCCTTGTCATAAAAAACTTCTATTCTATAAGCATAAAGTGCTTCGTTTAATTTACGTGTCCAAGATTTTTCATGTGATAAATATAAGTTGCGGGCGTATTGTTGGGTAATTGTACTCGCCCCTTGAACTTTACTACCAGCCTTAATATCAACTAAAATAGCCCCTGCAATACGAGAAAAGTCAAAGCCACTATGTTTATAAAAATCTTTATCTTCAACAGCGACAACGGCTTTTGTTAAATATGGTGACATTTCATCAAGGTCAACCCAATAACGACGCTCACTTGTAAAGTGGTCGCCAATTTGATTTTCGCTTTGGTCTAAGAAAATAGACGCTTTTGGTACAGTTAATGGAGGCGCACCAGCCACTTGAACATATATACGTAGTGCTATAAAACCTACTACAATTGCAGATGCAAAGGCGACAAAAAGCGTAAGTGCTTTACGTGTACGTTTTACACGCTTTTGCTTACGTTGATAGCTTTTTCTTTTCATCCTTCTTCACCCCGTTTTCTCACAACTTGAATTCAGTATGTGTCTGAACATTCGTATTTAATCGAATTTATGCATAAAAACTATTGCACTTTGTTCAAAAACATCTATACTTTTTTTGTATCTATTGGAAATCGTTATTTGGTTTTGCGAGATTCTATTATTCGACAAAATCGTCGCAGTTGTAGATATTACACGATTTTTATACAGTATGCCAATATAGTATACGTGAAAGTAGGTAAGAAGGTTTCCTACTCTGCGACTATATTGTAATAGAAAATATATGAAGCTGATTTCGTTTGAGCTTTAATGGAGGACTAGAAATGAGATTTGATGAAGCTTACTCAGGAAATGTTTTTATAAAAAGCCATCCGACTTATGAGGATGCGCAAGCGGTTATTTACGGTATGCCAATGGATTGGACAGTGAGTTATCGTCCAGGTTCTCGTTTTGGGCCACAACGTATTCGCGAAGTATCGATTGGTTTAGAGGAATACAGTCCGTATTTAAATCGTGAATTAGATGAAGTAAAGTATTTTGATGCGGGGGACATTCCACTTCCATTTGGTAATGCCGGGCGCTCTTTAGATGAAATTGAAAAATTCATCGTGAAGCTTTTAGAGGACGGTAAAATTCCAGTTGGTATGGGCGGAGAGCATTTAGTGTCATGGCCTGTAATGAAAGCAGTATCAGCAAAGTATGACGATCTTGCCATTATCCATTTTGATGCACATACAGATTTACGTGTTGAATATGAAGGGGAGCCACTTTCTCATTCAACACCAATTCGAAAAATTGCAGAGCATATTGGACCTAAAAAT
Organism: Lysinibacillus sp. NPDC096418; assembly: GCF_044762775.1. Classification (NCBI taxonomy): domain Bacteria; kingdom Bacillati; phylum Bacillota; class Bacilli; order Caryophanales; family Bacillaceae; genus Lysinibacillus; species Lysinibacillus sp. NPDC096418. Next base: position 24,569 of record NZ_JBIWEY010000040.1, on the reverse strand, counting down.
GTGTACTCGTTCGGAATTCGCTCAGGAATGAAGGAAGAATTTGAATGGGCAAATGAAAACGGCATGCACATTTCAAAATTTGAAGTGCTAGAGCCTTTAAAAGAAGTATTACCAAAATTAGCTGGACGTAATGTGTACATAACGATTGATATTGATGTATTAGACCCAGCACATGCACCTGGTACAGGTACGGTGGATTGTGGAGGTATTACATCAAAAGAGTTATTAGCATCTATTCATGCAATTGCAGCGAGTAGCGTGAATGTAGTTGGCTTTGACCTAGTAGAGGTGGCACCGATTTACGATTCATCTGAAATGACTGCTAATACAGCGTCTAAATTACTACGAGAAATGATTTTGAGTTGGGTAAAATAAATAGTAGAGAGTGTTCCATTATGTTTTTCGATGGAGCACTTTTTTAGTAGGTCATGATAATCCTGTTCTATTTGAATGCATTGCTTTGTTTAGCGTTTACTTCCTTCTTGAAAAACGACACTCATTCATCCTATAATAAGAAGGTTATAGTAAAAGATATAGAAGGAGCAATCCATGATGGCGAACGATACAAAATCGCAGGTGAACATTAAGCTCATTTCTACGATTTGTCCGATTGATGGAGAGTCCGAAACATTAGAAATGTGGTTAAATGGGCATCTACTTGAAAAAGCAGGTAGTATGTATTTGAAATATGAAGAGGTGCAGGAGAATAAGACAATCCGCACAACGATGAAGCTTGGCGAAGAGCAAGCACTCATTATGCGCGCGGGGGCTGTCAAAATGCGCCTACCACTAAATATAGTTGAACAACAAATTGGGCATTATGAAAGTGAAATCGGTTCAATACCACTCGTTATTCACACGACAAAAATGACGTTTACGCGACACGGAGTAAGCGGAGATTTTTATGTACAATACGACTTACTGATGAGTGGGCAGTCCGTTGGCAATTATACATTAGATATTAAATTTACGGAGGTACAATGATGAACGCAGTAGAACAAGTACAACAAGCCATTAAAGCAGCGATTGCGCAGGCAGTAGAAAAAGCAGGCCTAGTCGAAGCGGGCACAGAGTTAAATATTCATCTTGAAACACCAAAAGATAAAACAAATGGTGACTATGCGACAAATATCGCTATGCAATTGACAAAATTAGCGAAGAAACCACCTCGTGCGATTGCAGAAGCTATTTTAGAAAACCTTGAAACAGCCGGTACAGATATCGAGAAGATTGACATTGCAGGACCTGGCTTCATGAACATTACTGTTCGTAAAGATTTCCTTGCAAATGTAGTAACAGCAGTTCTTGAGCAAGGTGCTGATTATGGTCATTCTACTGCAGGTGCTGGTGAAAAAGTACAAGTGGAGTTTGTATCTGCCAATCCAACGGGTGATCTTCACTTAGGTCATGCACGCGGAGCATCTGTAGGGGATTCATTATGTAACGTTTTAGATATGGCAGGCTATGCGGTATCTCGTGAATACTACATTAATGATGCAGGGAACCAAATTAATAACCTAGCATATTCTCTTGAAGCACGCTATAAGCAAGCTTTAGGAATGGATGCTGAAATGCCTGAAGATGGCTATCATGGTGCTGATATTATCAATATCGCTGGTAAATTAGCAGAAGAGCACGGCGATTCAATTTTAGCTAAATCTGATGAAGAACGTTTTGCATTCTTCCGTCAACACGGTCTAGCTTTAGAATTAGAAAAATTAAAAACAGACCTTGCAAACTTCCGTGTAAACTTTGACGTTTGGTATTCTGAAACTTCATTATACGAAAACGGTAAAATTGAAGTAGCACTAGATAAATTAAAAGCGAACGGTCACGTATTTGAAGAAGACGGAGCGACTTGGTTCCGTTCAACAACATTTGGTGATGACAAAGACCGCGTACTAATCAAAAACGACGGTTCATTCACGTACCTAACTCCTGATATTGCGTACCACGAAGATAAAATTGTACGTGGTTTCGATAAATTAATTAACATTTGGGGTGCTGACCACCACGGTTATATTCCACGTATGAAAGCGGCAATCCAAGCACTTGGCTATGACCGTGACACACTTGAAGTGGAAATCATCCAAATGGTGCAACTGTATAAAAACGGCGAGAAGTTCAAAATGAGTAAACGTACAGGTAACGCAGTGACTATGCGTGAACTTGTAGAAGAAGTAGGCCTAGATGCTGTACGTTACTTCTTTGTGAAAACAGCCGGCGATTCACACATGGACTTCGACTTAGACCTTGCAGTATCGCAATCAAATGAAAACCCAGTGTATTATGCACAATATGCACATGCACGTATTTCATCGATTTTACGTTCAGCTGGTGAGCAAGGATTTGCGGCTTCACCTGACAACTTAAATCTATTAACGGCGGAAAAAGAGATCGATCTTCTGAAAAAAGTGGGCGACTTCCCGAAAGTCGTAGCAGATGCTGCGAAACACCGCACACCGCACCGTATTGCAAACTACATTCAAGAAACTGCTGCAACATTCCATAGTTTCTATAATGCAGAAAAGGTACTAGATGCGTCGAACAAGGAGCTAACAGAAGCTCGTCTAGCTTTAATTACTGCAGTTCGCACAACAATTGCCAATGCATTACGTCTAATCGGCGTATCTGCACCAGAAAAAATGTAAGAACGAAACTATCAAACAGTTTCTGATGAAAAATCAGAAACTGTTTTTTTTTATGTGGATTTAAGATAGAGACGGATAGATTGGTTGAACTGACGGATAAAACACCTGGATGATATTGTAGATAATTTACTTAGTGTGCCTTTTTCACTCTTTAATTCAATTATTTTGTTGTGGTTAACGTTAACGTCAATGATATACTGATGAAAATTGTGAAGGGGTGGTGGCGTGAAAACAATTCAAGAGGTAGCAAAGCAATTTAAAGTTTCGACGCGTACAATTCGTTATTATGAAGAACTCGGATTACTTAACCCCAATCGTTCAAATGCAAACCAACGAACCTTTTCAAAGAAAGAAATGGCAAAGCTCAAGCTAATTTTCCGAGGTAAGCGTTATGGTTTTTCATTGGATGAGATAAAGGAGATGGTGCTGTTATTTGATTTTGATCGTACAGGTATTCAACAATTGGAACGCACTGTCGCATACGGAGAACAAAAAATGGACGAGATTGATGAAAAAATAGCCGAGCTTACGCAAATGAAAAACGAATTGCAACAATTGCATAGCATGTTTAGTGAGAAGTTAACTACTTTAAAGGGAGAGATGCTAGATGAATAGTTCAAATTTATTAGCCCGCAATGCCCGAAAGTATCCGATGAATGAGGCTATTATTTGTCATGGTAGAAGAGTTTCTTATTCCCAATTGGATGAACAAGTGACACGCTTTAGTCATGCTTTATTGAAGCAGGGGATTGAACCTGGTGATAAAGTGGTCATTTTTATGCCAAATGTCTTGGAGTTTGTCGTAAGTTATTTTTCAATTCAACGTATCGGGGCGATTGTTGTCCCTGTAAACGCAAAATTTACATTGTCTGAAGTACTATTTGTCACGCAGCATGCGGGGGCAAAAGCAATTATTGCTCATGAAGCTATTTTTTCATCAGTCGAAAGTATATTGACAGTACCAATCAAAATCAAAACAGGTCAAGTCCAGGATGGATGGCTTAGTTATGATGCACTTATTCAAGAGGCGTGTTCAGAAACAATTGATTGTCAATTGAATGAGGATGATGCTTCTACAATTTTATATACATCAGGTACGACAGGTAAGCCAAAGGGTGTGCTCTTTATTTATCGAAATATTTTAGCAGTGGCACAAATGATTGCGATTGAAATGGAAGTAAAACCGGAAAGTCGCATACTATTAATGATGCCGTTAACACATTCAGCACCATTGCATTTGTTTTTTATGGCGGGCATGTTAGTCGGATCAACAAATGTATTAACACCTACGTTTACACCTGACTTATTCATTGACATGATCGAGCAGGAAAAGACGACGCATTTCTTTGGTGCGCCAGTAGCGTACTTATTAACGGCCCAAATGCCAAGGTTGCAAACAGCTGATTTGACGTCGATGAAATGGTGGGTTTACGGTGGTGCGCCATTATCTCAAAAAGAAGTTCGTTTTATTCAAAATGCACTCCAAACAGATAACTTAACTTGTGTTTACGGCTTAACCGAGGCGGGGCCAAGTGGGGCAATACTGTTTGGGCAGGAGCATACGCAGAAAGCAGGGAGCATTGGTAATCGTGCCCCGTTTGGTACAGAGCTCAGAATTGTTAATGAGAATGGTGGAGATGTGCTAGTCGGTGAGATTGGTGAAATCGTATTGTATGGTGAAGGAAATATGATGGGCTATTACAAGGACGAAGAAGCGACAAAGGTTGCGTTTATAGACGGGTGGATACGCACTGGTGATTTAGCTCGTTTTGATGAAGACGGCTATATTTGGATTGTAGATCGTAAAAAGGACGTTATTATTTCAGGCGGGGTGAATATTTATCCGAAAGAAATTGAAGATTGTCTATTAAGCTATGAAGGTGTTTTTGAGGTAGCGGTTATCGGTGTGCCGCATCCACAGTGGGGAGAGACGGTGAAGGCTGTCTATGCTTCGAAGGTAGATGTTAATGAAGAGGTGCTTGTAGCTTACCTAGGGGAGCATTTAGCGAAACATAAAATTCCACGTATTTTTGAATGTGTGGAAGCACTTCCTCGAAATGCAGCGGGCAAAATTTTAAAACAGTCGTTGAAGGGACAAGAGGTGAGCTAGCATGAAAGTATTACAGCAGGAAGTAGCACGAACAACTAATTTTTTTACGAATGATGAGACATTGCATAAACTATTAGAAACGATGCTAGATGAAGAGTTTTTAACATATGCAAAGCGTGAATTAACGGATTTTGGTGAACTTTGTGCAGGTGATATTGATGTGCGAGCCAAGCATACAGATCGTGAGGGTGAGCCTCGTTTACAACGTTATGACCAGTATGGCGAAGAAGTGTCAGAGGTTTGGGTGAATGAGGGGTATAAAAAAACGATTGAAGAAACATACAATACAGGAATTGTTGGTTATGTGCATAAGGATATTCCGCAGCTAGGTAGAAAAGGGAATTATGTGTATAGCTTTGCACAAGGTTATTTGTTGTCACATGCAGAGCCTGGATTTTATTGTCCTGTAACATTAACGATGGCAACAGCTTATTTACTCGATCATTATGCGAATGATGAGGTGAAAGAACGATTTTTATCGCATGTATGTGCAACTGGTGATACAGAACTTTATGAGGGTGCGACGTTTTTAACGGAGCGGCAGGGAGGGTCTGATGTCGGTGCAAATGTGGTGAAAGCTGTGCAGGACGGTGGAAGTTATCGTTTATATGGCGAAAAGTATTTTGCTTCCAATGCTGGTATGTGTGGAGTAGCAATGGTATTAGCACGCATGGAAGATGCTCCAAAAGGATCGAAAGGTTTAACTTTATTTGCGGTACCTTGGCGTAGTGAGGATGGCGCAGTTAATCATTTACGCATTCGCCGTTTAAAGGATAAACTAGGCGTTAAAGCAGTACCATCAGGTGAGGTTGAGTTCGATGGAGCAATTGCTTATATAGTTGGCGAGCCGAATAAAGGTATTTATTATATGCTGGAGGCGCTAAATTTATCGCGTATTTGTAATGCAGTTGCGTCGATTGGGATTATGCGTCGAGGTTTTTTGGAAGCGAAGCATTATGTAACGAATCGCCATGCGTTTGGTCAGCCTTTAATACAATATCCAATGGTTCAGGATTCATTAGGGAAGTTTGCGGCGAAGTTACACGTAGAAGTTGCTACAGTGTTTGATTTGATTCAATTGTACGATACTGTGACAAGTGGCAAAGGATGCGAACAAGATGTGATCATGAATCGTTTGAATATTGCCATTATGAAAAAAGAAACCGCAGAGCAAGCGGTGCATTATGCAAGTGAAGCTATTGAGTTACATGGCGGGAATGGCTATATTGAGGATTTTGTTACACCTCGTTTATTGCGAGATGCTCAAGTGCTAACGGTTTGGGAAGGAACGGCGAATATTTTAGCGTTAGAGTTAATTCGTCTAGTAGATAAATTTAATGCGCATGAGGTGTTTATCAATACGATGTTGAAACGCCTAGAAAAGCTTGAAACGAATCAATTAGTTGAAATAGTTCATAGTCAACTTGAGAAACTGACTGTTCAATTGAACAAATTTAGTAAACTTGATGATGCAATGAAAACATTTGAAGCTAAACAAGTTGCACAAAAAATGGCGCATCTTTATGAAAGTGTAGTAGCGGTTGAATGGGCAGTAAGGTATGGCGGTAAGTATGAAAAGTTAGCAGATATCTATTTAGAGGATACCTGGGAGTTACGTGAATTGGGCGGGCCAATGAAAACTGTCCAATATTTTGCATATATTGTTTAGTGTATGGGGGCTCTGTTGTAGAGTCCCTATTTTTTTATCGTTGTATAATTCTATTTTCATGTATAATAAGAAAAGATTGAATAAAATGATAAAGGTTCTTTATCTGCCAAGGATAAAGTGAAAAGGGAAATCGGTGTAATTCCGGTGCGGTCCCGCCACTGTAAGTGTGAGTTTTTTCAACCGATGCCACTGAAAATTTTTCGGGAAGGCATGAAAAAGCGTTTGTAGCACGAGCCAGGAGACCTGCCTTTATAGATCAACACGTAACAGCCTACGAGGATAGGGTGGTGATTTTTTGCGACCGTAATATCGTGCAAGCATCGCCCCTCGTTGTTTTCTGATGAGGGCTTTTTTATGTTTTGTAAGGTGGATGTCGATAAATTTGAAAATGTGGGCGATCAATATTAAAGTCCATCGACAAACCACGGAAATAGGGCAATAAATGCATATTCTAGGAGGATTCAGTATTGGACAATTATAGGGAAATAGAATTGACCGCATATAATATGAAAGAAGCGACAACAAATGAGCAGACTAATGCACAATTGGATGGGGAATTCGAGTGAGTAAAACATTCTTTGCCTATATGCTGACGATTACACTCTTAATCGTCAGCATATGGTGTGGTGTATCAATAGGTTCAGCCAACATTCCATTAGAGGTGCTATGGAATAAGGCTGCAGATGAAACAGCAGCGAATATTCTATGGAAGATTCGTATGCCGCGTGTGGTTCTAGCAGGGCTTGTCGGTGCATCACTTGCGATTGCAGGGGCGGCATTCCAAGGGCTATTAAAAAATCCACTTGCTGATCCTTATACATTAGGGGTTTCTTCAGGCGCATCGGTGGGAGCAGTCATGACGCTATTTTTCGGACTTTCCATTCCAGTTGTGGGTATTTACACGTTACCGACGTTCAGTATGATTGGTGCGGTCGTTACGATGGTAGCTGTTATGAGCTTTGCAAGGCTTATCGATCGTTCGCTGAAAATGGAGACGCTTATTTTAACTGGGGTTATTTTTAGTTCGTTTCTAGGCTCACTAATTTCGTTAATGGTCGCGTTAACGGGTGAAGAATTACGCCAAATTATTGGCTGGTTGCTTGGATCTGTGTCCATGCGAGGCTGGCCGTATGTGCAAATGATTGCGCCGTTTGTTGTGATTGGCTCAGTTATGCTATGGACGCAAAGGCGAGAATTAAATGCGTTATTGTATGGTGAAGAGCGAGCAAAACATTTAGGTGTGAATGTGAAACGAAGTAAGTATCTAATATTAGCAGGTGGCTCAATGTTAACAGGTGCAGCTGTTGCGGTATCAGGTACAATCGGCTTTGTCGGACTCGTGGTTCCACACATGACGCGTATGATTTGGGGTTCAGATCATCGTCATTTATTACCTTTATCGTTTTTAAATGGTGCAACGTTACTAATTATTTGTGATTTAGTAGCACGTACTATTATTATGCCACGTGAGCTTCCAATTGGTGTCATTACCGCATTTATCGGAGCACCCGTCTTCTCATACATTTTCTATAAACAAAGAAGAAGTAAGGGGGTACGTGCATGATTAAGGTTGAACAGCTATCAGGAGGTTATGGTGGCGTACCCATTGTTAAAGATGTAAGTTTTACCGTTGAAAAGGGTAGAGTGCTTGGTATTTTAGGTCCCAATGGAAGTGGGAAATCGACTTTGCTAAAAGTGATGAGTGGTATTTTGCCTGCAGCTAGTGGCTCGATTTTATTAGATGGAAAAAATATAAAATCTTATAATGCACGTTCATTAGCGAAGAAAATGGCGGTACTGCCCCAACTTCATGCAAATGCTTTTTCGAATACGGTGCGTGAGGCAGTTTCACTTGGTAGATATCCACATCAAACTGGTTTTTTCTCGAGCTGGTCAGACAAAGATGAGCAAGCCGTACAACATGCAATGGTGCAAACGGGTGTAATGCGCTATGAGGATACGCCGATGGAATTTTTATCGGGTGGTGAACAGCAACGTGTTTTTGTGGCGCAAGCATTAGCCCAAACAGCAGAAGTTTTATTATTGGATGAGCCGACAAACCATTTAGATATTGCTCATCAACGACAAATTTTAGATATGGTACGTAAAGAAGCAGTTGAATGTGGATTAACAGTAGTTATGGTATTGCATGATATGAACTTGGCGTCACTGTACTGTGATGAGTTATTATTAATGGAGAACGGACAAATGCGAGCGATTGGTGCGCCACATGAAGTGTTAATTGCTTCGCAAATTGAGGAAGTCTACCATGCGAGAGTAACGACGTATGCACATCCGGAAATTCCAAAACCGCAAATTACGATGATGCCTGCAGCGACTAAGGATCAACATCGAGCAATTATTACGGATGATAATTTCTCAGTAGTAGACGGATTTATACAGATGAAGTCAGAGATTCCGCTTAAAACAGTATCTTCAGCTGTTCATAACCCGGGTATAGGTTGGTATGAGTGCTTTTTAAATCGGTCAGTGCCAGGTGATTACATTATTAATGATGTAAAGCAGGAAGTAGCTGAGTTTTTACAAAGGAAGCATTTTTCTTCAACGGGAACAGTAGTGATGCTGACAGCTGTTTCAACAAGTCTTGTCGCTTTGAACGAATATAAAACCGATTTTGGCAGTGTGTTTGTCATGGTGACTGCTGGTGTGGGCAACGCTGTAGACGTATCTCGTACACATGAACGACTTGATCAGCCGTACGTTGGAACAATTAACACATGGGTTATTATTAATGGTTGTCTATCAGAAGAAGCATTTTTCCAAGCAATGATGACTGCCAACGAAGCGAAGACAAAGGCATTGCAATCGGAAGATATTCGTGATAATCGAACGAATACCATTGCGACAGGTACTGCAACTGATAGTCTGCTCATAGCAGCAACACAAAACGGGGAAGAAATGATTTATGGTGGCCCAATAACAGCAGTCGGCAAAATTATTGGTAAAGGCGTTTTTGAAACGACAGTGCAAGCCATTCAAAACTATAAAACAAAAGCTTAGGAGATGAGAAGGATGAAACTTTACACGAAAACAGGCGATAAGGGGAAAACGAGCATTATTGGTGGTCGCGTAGATAAAGATAACTTGCGCGTTGAAACATACGGAACAATTGATGAGCTAAATTCCTTTATCGGCAAAGCGATGAGCGAGTTAGATCGTGAATTATTTAAAGATATTTTAGGTGATTTAGAAACGATTCAGCATGAGCTTTTCGATGGTGGTGGTGATTTAGCGAATGTGATGAAAGAGCGTCATTATAAATTGACGGAAGCGCCGATTGAAGCAATGGAGGCTCGTATTGATGTGCTAACGGAAGAAGCACCACCGTTAGAACGTTTCATTTTACCAGGAGGCGCACCAGCAGCAGCTACTTTACACATTGCACGTACTGTAGCGCGTCGAGCAGAGCGCCAAATGGTAACGCTAATGAAAGAGATTGAAGATGTACCAGCGGTTGTGCAGAAATATTTAAACCGTTTATCTGATTATTTATTTGCTGCAGCACGTGTAGTCAATGCACGTTTAAAAGTTTCAGATGTAGAGTATGTTCGAAGTGCAAAGGTCTTTAAATAAATTAAAAAACTACCCTAAAAAATTAAAATTTTTTAAGGGTAGTTTTTTATAGCTGAAATGTATAATAATAAATTATCAGAAAAATTTATATTTTTATGTTGACTGAATGCTCATTCATTATTAGAATGTGAATATAATGGTAAAATGCCATACATTTACGTATGAACTAGCAAATTTACTACAAAGTGGGGTTCATAAGATTCTAAAGGGGGGACTAAATATGAGTCCATTATTAATTGCAAACATTGTGTTGACAGTTGTTGTTGTATTATATGCAGCTGGATTATTCATCTACTTGTTGAAAACACGATACAAGTATGTACAACTAGGGAAAAAGGTTGAATTCGATGAAAGTATTAGTGAGCGAATTCGTTATTTAATGGTCAATGTCCTTGGTCAAAATAAACTACTAAAAGATGCGAAAAGTGGTTTAATCCATGTGATGTTTTTCTACGGCTTCTTGATGGTGCAATTAGGTGCTATTGATTTGATTTGGAAGGGCTTAGCGCCTGAGTCACATTTACCACTTGGTGTTTTCTATGGAGTGTTCACATTTACACAAGAGCTAGTGGTGTTAATGATTTTAATCGCTGTAGTGTGGGCGTTTTATCGCCGTTATGTAGAGAAGCTTGTTCGTTTAAAACGTGGTTGGAAAAATGGCCTTGTGTTGATTTTCATTGGGGGATTAATGGTTTCAACATTATTTGCAAATGGTATGGGCTTAATCTGGCATGGCGAGGGCTTAACGTATACAGAGCCTGTAGCATCAGGCATTGCAGCCATCTTTGGTTTCTTACCTGAATCTGTAGCAGCAGGTGTGTTTTACGCTATGTGGTGGGCGCATTTACTTATCTTATTAACGTTCTTAGTATATGTACCACAATCAAAGCATTTCCATTTAATCACAAGTATGCTTAACGTCTACATGAACCGATTAGATCGTGTTGGAACATTAACACCGATCGACTTCGAGGCGCTAGAAGAAGCGGGCGAAAATGCAGAAAGCGAAGATGATATCCCATCAATTGGTGTTGGTCGTATTCAGGACTTTACACAAAAGCAAATGCTTGATTTATATTCCTGTGTAGAATGTGGTCGCTGTACGAATATGTGTCCAGCAACAGGAACAGGGAAAATGCTATCACCGATGGACTTAATCGTGAAATTACGTGACCATCTGACATTCACAGGTGCAGTTGTAACAAGACAAAAACCGTGGGTGCCATATCAAATGTTCACAAATACAAAGGGTAATCAGCTTGCAATGGCAGCAGGTGCTGAAGGCGCAGTGATTGAAGATATTTACAGCCCATCATTAATCGGTGATGTAATTACAGAAGAAGAGATTTGGGCATGTACTACTTGCCGTAACTGTGAAGATCAGTGTCCAGTAATGAATGAGCATGTTGATAAAATTATTGACCTTCGTCGTTACTTAACGATGACTGAAGGAAAAGTAAACCCGGATGCACAGCGTGCGATGACAAACATCGAACGACAAGGAAATCCATGGGGCTTGAATCGTAAAGAAAAAGAAAATTGGCGTGATCTTGATCCAACAATTAATATTCCAACAGTGAAAGAGCTAAAAAAATCAGGCGAAGAAATGGAATACCTACTATGGGTAGGTTCGATGGGTGCGTTTGATAACCGTTCACAAAAAATTACGCTTGCGTTTTGCCGATTATTAAATGAAGCTGGCGTGAAATTCGCAATTTTAGGTAACAAAGAGAAGAACTCAGGAGATACACCACGTCGTCTTGGAAATGAGTTCTTATTCCAGGAGCTTGCAACAGCGAATATCGATGAGTTTGAGAAAAATGATGTGAAGAAAATCGTCACAATTGACCCACATGCCTATAATATTTTCAAAAACGAATACCAAGACTTCGGTTGGAAAGGTGAAGTATATCATCATACGGAAGTTTTAAATAAACTGATTGAAGAAAATCGTTTAGTAATGAATTATGAGGTTGATGAAACAATTGTCTTCCATGATTCTTGTTACTTAGGCCGTTACAATGATGTGTACGATGCACCGCGTGAAATTTTACGAGGTATTCCGGGTGTGAAGCTTGTTGAAATGGAACGAAACCGCGAATCAGCAATGTGCTGCGGTGCTGGTGGTGGTTTAATGTGGATGGAAGAGCATGTTGGAAACCGCATTAACGTTGCACGTACAGAGCAAGCACTAGAAACAAATGCATCGGTAATTTCTTCAGGTTGTCCATATTGCTTGACGATGCTTGAAGATGGTACAAAGGCAAAAGAGGTGGAAGATACAGTTAGCACGTTCGATGTAGCAGAATTATTAGAGCGTTCAGTGTTTGGTGAAAAAGTGAAAGCCGTTGAGGAAGTGCCAGAAGAGGAGTCAATCCAAGAGGTTGTTGCGTCTGTTGAAGGTGCTGAAAAGAACTGAAAAGTCGATTTAAACGAAGGAATTTAATAGTTATTGGAGTAATATTATTATTTTCTGAAAAATTTAAATTGCATAACAAAAAGATATTTTGTAAAATATAACTAAGTAGAAATGGGAGTTTATTCAATGACTCCCATTTTTCATTGAAAACTGTTGAGCGAGCGTTCAGTCGTTAGGGATTTTCGTCGAATGCTTGTCGACAAGTGTAAAACAAAAGGGGTGTTTTACTTGAATAGAGCAGTGATTTTAGCGGGGGCACGAACAGCCTTTGGAAAATTTAATGGGAGCCTAAGTTCGTTAAGTGCTAGCGATCTTGGAGCAGTTGCTGTTAAAGGAGCGCTTGAAAAAGCAAGAGTTACTCCAGAATCAGTTGATGAAGTGATTTTAGGCTCAGTATTGCAGGCTGGTCAGGGACAAATTCCATCAAGACAGGCGGCTATTAAAGCAGGTTTACCGGTGGATATAAAGACTGAAACGATTAACAAAGTTTGTGCTTCTGGTATGCGTGCTGTAACACTAGCAGATCAATTAATTCGTTTAGGGGACGAGGAAGTAATTGTTGCGGGTGGTATGGAGTCTATGTCCAATGCACCTTATTATTTATTAAATGGTCGCACTGGCTTACGAATGGGCGATACAAAAATGATTGACGGTATGATTTATGACGGTTTATCTTGTGCTTTTGATGCTGTAAGACCACATATGGGGAGCTACGGTAACTCGACTGCCAAGGAATTCTCATTAAGTCGTGAAGAGCAAGATGCTTGGTCTGCGAGAAGTCATGAGCGAGCATTAGCGGCGATTGAAAAAGGCTATTTTGCAGAGGAAATTGTACCGGTGGAGATACCTCAACGAAAAGGTGAACCACTTCTTATTGAAATAGATGAAGCCCCGCGAGCGTCTACATCTTTGGAAGTGTTGGCAAAGTTAAAGCCAGCCTTTGATAAGGATGGGACAATTACGGCAGGTAATGCACCTGGTGTTAATGATGGCGCATGTGCACTTGTGTTAATGAGTGAAGAGCGAGCGCAGCGTGAGGGGAAGGAAGTACTTGCAGTTGTCCTTAGTCATGCGGAAATAGCAGTTGAACCAAAGAACTTCCCGCAAACACCAGGTTTAGTTATTAATAAGCTTTTAGAAAAGACTGGGAAAACTTTAGCGGATATTGATATTTTCGAAATCAACGAGGCTTTTGCGGCTGTTGCACTAGTTAGTAGCCAACTTGCTGAACTTAACCCAGACCAAGTAAACGTTAACGGTGGCGCAGTAGCACTAGGTCATCCAATTGGGGCATCTGGGGCACGAATTGTTTTAACACTTGCCCATGAACTAAAACGTCGTGGTGGTGGCATTGGTATTGCAGCAATTTGCTCAGGCGGTGGACAGGGTGATGCTGTAATGATTGAAGTACCAAAAACAGGGGGAAATGCATGATGGGAATTCAAAATGTAATGGTCATCGGTGCTGGACAAATGGGTTCTGGTATAGCACAAGTTTGTGCACAGGCCGGTTATAACGTCAAACTCAATGATATGAAGCAGGAATTTTTCGAGCGCGGTTTAGGTGTCATTACAAAAAACTTAACGCGTGACGTTGAAAAAGGCCGTAAAACAGAAGATGAAAAAGCCGCTATTTTAGGGCGTATTACGATGTCACTAGACTTACAGGATGCTAGTGAGGTAGATATCATTATTGAAGCGGCTGTAGAAAACATGGAAGTTAAGCAGTCTATTTTTAAGCAATTAGATAAGATTGCACCAGTCCATGCAATTTTAGCTACGAATACATCTTCTCTACCGATTACTGAAATTGCTGCAGTGACAAATCGCCCAGAGCAAGTAATCGGTATGCACTTTATGAACCCAGTGCCAGTGATGAAGCTTGTTGAAATTATTCGTGGGTTGGCAACAACCGATGAGGTGTACAAAGAAGTTGAAGAAATGACTGTGAAATTATCAAAAACACCAGTGGAAGTTAATGACTTCCCTGGCTTCATCGCGAACCGAATTTTACTGCCAATGATTAATGAAGCAGTATATGCATTGTATGAAGGTGTTGCGTCAAAAGAGGCTATCGATGACGTGATGAAACTGGGCATGAATCATCCGATGGGGCCACTAACATTAGCTGATTTCATTGGCTTAGATACATGCTTGTCGATTATGGAAATTTTACATGAAGGTTTGGGCGATAGTAAGTACCGTCCATGTCCACTATTACGTAAATACGTGGCAGCAGGCTGGCTTGGGAAGAAGTCGGGTAGAGGCTTCTTCGTTTATGAATAATTTAAAACTTCAAGCGATGGCTGAGTAAATCCTATTTGGATGGGAGTATGTTGTATTGCATTCAGCAGGCGTCCAAACGTCTACTGAATGCAGTTAGAGACTTGACGGATTTGACAGAGTGGGGTGACATAGATGCATTTACAGTTTTCAGATGAGCAAATCATGATGCGTGATATGGTGCGTGATTTTGCGAAAGAAAAGATTGAACCTTGGGTAGAGCGTATGGAAGCTGGGGAGTTTCCGCGTGAGTTACTTTCGCAAATGGGCGAACTTGGTTTAATGGGTATTACAGCTCCTGAGAAATTAGGCGGCTCTGAGATGGATTTCACCTCGTATATTATTGCTATTAATGAGTTATCGAAAGTTAGTGCAGTAATGGGTGTTATTTTATCGGTACATACGTCAGTTGGAACGAATCCAATCATTTATTTTGGAAATGACGAACAAAAACAACGCTATGTACCAAAGCTTGCCTCGGGAGAGTCTTTAGGAGCATTTTGTTTAACGGAGCCAAGTGCAGGGTCAGATGCAGGGTCATTACAATCAAAAGCGATAAAAGATGGTGATGATTATGTGATTAATGGTTCGAAGGTGTTCATCACAAATGGTGGAGAGGCAGATGTGTATATCGTCTTTGCTTCGACCAATGCAGAGGCCAAAACGCGTGGTGTGTCAGCATTTATTGTTGAGAAAGGAACACCAGGTTTAGTTATTGGGAAAGACGAAAATAAAATGGGTTTGCACGGCTCACGTACGGTGCAATTGACGTTCGATAATTGCCGTGTGCCAGCGAGAAATCTTCTTGGGCATGAAGGGGAAGGATTTAAAATTGCGATGGCCAACTTAGACGTAGGTCGTATTGGTATTGCAGCGCAGTCTTTAGGTATTGCAGAGGCCGCGCTTGAAGCAGCAACAGCTTATGCAAAAGAGCGTGTGCAATTTGGGAAGCCTATTGCGTTACAACAAGGAGTTGGTTTCAAGCTTGCAGATATGGCAACAGCTGTGGAAGCGGCAAAACTACTTGTGTACCGTGCGGCAGATTTACGTGCTAAAGGTTTACCATGTGGGCAAGAAGCATCGATGGCGAAGATGTTTGCATCGCGTACTGCGGTTCAAACGGCAATTGAGGCAGTCCAAATTTTCGGTGGCTACGGCTACACCGAAGATTATCCAGTGGAGCGTTATTTCCGAGATGCGAAGGTAACTGAAATATATGAAGGTACAAGTGAAATCCAAAAAATTGTTATTAGTAAACATTTACTTAAATAAAAAGGGGATATGACCGATGAATTTTCAATTATCAGAAGAACATGAACAATTGCGTGAAATGATTCGTGACTTCGCAATTAATGAAGTAGCACCAACAGCAGAGGCACGTGATGAACACGAAGAATTCGATCGTGGCATTTTCGACAAAATGGCTGAGTTAGGCTTAACAGGGATTCCATGGCCAGAAGAGTATGGTGGTGCAGGCTTCGATTACCTTGCGTATGTAATAGCAGTAGAAGAATTATCACGTGTATGTGCTTCAACAGGGGTAACGTTATCGGCGCATACATCATTAGCGGGGTGGCCGGTATATAAATACGGTACAGAAGAGCAAAAGCAAAAATATCTTCGCCCAATGGCAGAAGGTAAACATATTGGAGCTTATGGCTTAACTGAGGCTGGTTCAGGTTCAGATGCAGGAGGCATGAAAACATATGCTAAACGTGATGGCGATGACTATATATTAAATGGTTCAAAGATCTTTATCACAAACGGTGGTGTGGCAGATACATATATCGTATTTGCAGTAACTGACCCTGAAGCAAAAAATGGTACATCTGCATTTATCGTAGAAGCAGGTTTTGAGGGCTTCTCAGTTGGGAAGAAGGAAAAGAAATTAGGTATCCGTTCATCACCAACGACTGAAATTATTTTCGAGAACTGCCGTGTACCTAAGGAAAACTTACTGGGTGCAGAGGGCGATGGCTTTAAAATCGCAATGACAACACTTGATGGTGGACGTAATGGTATCGCTGCCCAAGCAGTAGGGATTGCACAAGGTGCACTTGATGCTTCTGTTGAGTATTCGAAAGAGCGTGTACAATTTGGTAAACCAATTGCGGCAAATCAAGGGGTATCATTTAAGTTAGCGGATATGGCGACATCGATTGAAGCTTCAAGACTTCTAACATATCAAGCAGCTTGGTTAGAGTCAAATGGCTTACCATATGGTAAAGCATCGGCAATGGCGAAATTAATGGCTGGTGACACGGCAATGAATGTAACAGTAGAAGCTGTTCAAGTATTTGGTGGCTATGGTTATACAAAGGACTATCCAGTAGAGCGCTATATGCGTGATGCGAAAATAACTCAAATTTACGAAGGTACACAAGAGATTCAACGTCTTGTTATCTCGCGTATGCTCACTAAATAATTTATGACTGAGAAAACAAAAGGTCCACAAGTTCAGTCTACTGTAAAAGATGAAAGTCTAATTGCCATTCGTCGGGAGCAAATGATTCAAGGTGCGATAAAGTTGTTTAAAGAAAAAGGTTTTCATCGTGCAACGACGAGAGAAATTGCCAAGGCTGCGGGTTTCAGTATCGGCACACTCTATGAATATATTCGCACGAAAGAAGATGTTCTCTATCTCGTTTGCGATAGCATTTATAAGCAATCGATGGAGAGTTTAGCAAGCTTTGAAATTAAAGAAGGTACGGTTGAGGAGCTGAAGGCGGCCATTCGTGAGTATTTTTTACAAGTGGATGGCATGCTAGATGAATTGACAATCATGTACCAAGAGACGAAATCTTTAGCAAAAGAAGCTCAAATCTATGTGTTTAGTAAGGAGTTTGAAATTGTTGCTGTATTAGAACGTTTACTGAAGCGTTGTGTGCAGACAGGGGAAATTTCAATGACTGATAAGCAAATTCATATGGCAGCGAATAATTTAGTTGTTCAAGGACAAAGTTGGGCGTTCCGTAAATGGGCGCTTCATCGTCAGCATACGCTCGAAGAGTATATTGATATGCAAACAACACTGTTCATTTCAGGAATTAAGGGGTTTTAACGTAAGTATTACTAGGAGAAAAGCCGGTAATTGCATAGTGCTACATTGCAATTACCGGCTTTTTATTCATACTAAGTTAATTTTAGTTAATCATCAAAAGTCAGGGTGACATTTGGTTAAAGAGCATAACGATATTAGAATGCTCGTTGATTGAAGTGGAGGCTGGGCGACTCCTTGGAGCGAGCATCTAGAGGAGCGAAGGCTAATAACGTCACGTCCTGTGACAATTTATCTGCGCGAAAGCGAAGCGACAGGAGCACACGCCATCGTGACCAATATCATTTTGGCCTGAAGCGTCTCATCAGACGCTCCCGGAAAGCGCACAGCCGGAACGAAAAATCAACACCAATCTATGATGATGAATCTAATTTTGGGGAGAAAGTAGGGATTTCATATGACAAAGGTAGAAGTACATCGTCCAACTAATCATGTTCGTTTTGTTACAGCATCAAGCCTTTTTGATGGGCACGATGCATCGGTAAATATTATGCGACGTATTTTGCAATCGAGCGGAGTGGAGGTTATACATTTAGGGCATAACCGTTCAGTTGAGGAAGTCGTAAATGCAGCAATTCAAGAGGATGCACAGGGTATTGCGTTATCTTCCTATCAAGGCGGGCATATGGAATACTTTAAATATATGTATGATTTATTACGTGAAAAAGGGGCACCACATATTAAAATTTATGGCGGTGGCGGCGGAGTTATTTTACCTCGTGAAATTAAAGAGCTACATGCATACGGTATTGCGGGGATATTCTCACCAGAAGATGGTCGTGTATTAGGCTTACAAGGGATGATTAATGAGAAAATTAAAGGTACAGATTTCCCTACTGCAACAGGTGGCTATGAGGAGAAGCTGGACGCTTTAACGACAGATACGCCTGAGATTTTAGCAAATTTAATTACTGCAGCCGAATCTAATAATGATGAAGAAACGAAAGCGATGTTAACAGAAGCGCGTAGACGTTCAAAGGGCACACCGATACTTGGTATTACAGGAACGGGTGGAGCCGGGAAATCTTCGTTAACAGATGAGTTGATTAGACGTTTCTTAAAAGAATTTCCGGATAAACGTGTGGCAATTCTTTCTGTTGACCCGACAAAACAAAAAACAGGTGGAGCATTATTAGGAGATCGTATTCGTATGAATGCAATTTTCAATAACCGTGTGTATATGCGTAGTCTAGCAACACGTGGCTCAAGGACGGAGTTATCAGCTTCTATTGGCGATGTTTTAGATGTTGTACGTGTCGCAGGCTATGATTTAATCATCGTAGAAACGAGTGGGATTGGTCAGGGTGACGCGGAAATTACAAAGTATACAGATCTGTCTATGTATGTCATGACAAGTGAATTTGGCGCACCAACACAGCTTGAAAAAATCGATATGATTGATTTTGCTGATTTAATCGCTATCAATAAATTCGAACGTAAAGGCTCTGAGGACGCACTTCGCCAAGTGCAAAAACAATTACAGCGCTCACGTGAGTTATGGGATACACCAATTGATAGTATGCCAGTTTACGGAACGATTGCTAGCCAGTTTAATGATAAAGGGACAAATGCTTTATTTGCAGCGTTAGTGGCTACGATTAACGAAAAAACGGGTAGTAATTGGGAAACGAGTTATGAGCAATTTGCTAAAACACAAAAGCAGGATGTTATTATTCCAAATGATCGTCGCTATTATTTACGTGAAATTACAGATACAGTACGTGGTTATCATAAAAAATCAGAACAACAAGTGGGATTCGCCCGTCGTTTATTCCAATTAGAAGGGGCAATTGCAGCTGTAAAGGAGAAAGCGGCAGATGATGCACTTGTTGCATCTCTTACTTCTTTAGCTGAAGGTGTCAGAGATGAATTAACTGCGGAATCGAAGCGTATAATAGATAATTGGCAAAAATTAAAAGAAGCATATGCCGGTGATGAATTTGTCACGAAAGTTCGTGATAAAGAGATTCGTACGATTTTAACGACAACAAGTCTTTCTGGTACGAAAATTCCTAAAGTCATCTTGCCGAAGTTCGTGGACTATGGTGAAATTTTACGCTGGGTTTATCGTGAAAATGTCCCAGGTGAATTCCCTTATACAGCCGGGGTATTCCAGTTTAAGCGTGAGGGTGAAGATCCGAAGAGGCAATTTGCTGGTGAAGGGACGCCTGAGCGTACGAATAAGCGCTTCCACTATTTATCGAAAGACGATGATGCAAAGCGATTATCTACTGCATTCGATTCAGTGACTTTATATGGCGAAGATCCAGATCATCGTCCAGATATTTTCGGGAAGATTGGAGAATCTGGGGTATCGGTTTGTACGTTAGATGATATGAAGAAGCTATATGCGGGCTTTGATCTTTGTGCGCCATCTACATCTGTGTCGATGACAATTAATGGACCAGCACCTATAATTCTAGCGATGTTCATGAATACAGCAATTGACCAGCAAGTGAGATTACGTGAAGAAGAGCTTGGTCGTACGTTGACAATAGAAGAGTTCACTGATGTGAGAACACGAACATTGCAAGTAGTACGTGGAACGGTACAAGCTGATATTTTAAAAGAAGACCAAGGGCAAAATACATGTATTTTCTCAACCGAATTTGCACTCCGCATGATGGGGGATATTCAACAATACTTTATCGACCAAAAAGTACGTAATTATTATTCCGTATCGATTTCTGGCTATCATATCGCAGAAGCAGGTGCGAATCCGATTTCGCAGCTAGCCTTTACGCTATCAAATGGCTTTACTTATGTTGAGTATTATTTGAGTAGGGGTATGCATATCGATGATTTTGCACCGAACTTATCGTTCTTCTTCTCCAATGGGCTAGATCCAGAGTATACAGTCATCGGTCGGGTTGCTCGACGAATTTGGGCAGTTGTAATGCGTGATAAATACGGTGCGAATGAGCGCGCTCAAAAATTAAAATATCATGTTCAAACATCTGGTCGTAGCTTACACGCACAAGAAATTGATTTTAATGATATTCGTACAACGTTGCAGGCATTAATGGCGCTACAGGATAACTGTAATTCATTGCATACTAATGCTTATGACGAAGCAATTACTACACCAACGGAAGAATCAGTTCGTCGGGCAATGGCCATTCAAATGATTATTACGAAAGAACATGGCTTGGCGAAAAATGAAAACCCGTTACAAGGTGCTTTTATTGTAGAAGAGTTAACAGATCTGATAGAAGAAGCTGTACTTGAAGAATTTGACCGCATTAATGACCGCGGTGGTGTTCTAGGTGCAATGGAAACCCAATATCAACGAGGTAAAATTCAAGAGGAATCTATGCATTATGAAATGTTGAAGCATTCAGGTGAATTACCGATTATTGGTGTGAACACTTATTTAAATCCAAACCCACCAACAGCTGATGCAATTGATAACATGGAAATTGCGCGTGCGTCTACAGAAGAAAAGGAAACGCAAATTCGTAATTTACAAAGCTTCTGGCAACAGCATGATGTGGAAATAGAAGCGGCACTTGAGCGTTTGCAAAAAGTTGCTGTGAACAATGGCAATATTTTTGAAGAGCTAATGGAGACTGTAAAAGTAGCGAGTTTAGGACAAATTACGAAAGCTTTATACGAAGTAGGCGGTCAATTCCGACGTAACATGTAATACTAAACTTAAATATCATTTTTGTATATTGCTGCAACACCAAAAGTCGGGGATGACTTTTGGTTCCCCGAAAAGCGCTCAGCTGGAACGGAAATCAACCCTGAGCCATGGCGATGGGCATTACTATCTTTATGTATTACAGTTTTAACTAATTAATACAGAAGTTCTCTATAATTTATCAGTGTCTAGTCATTTGATTAGGCACTGCTTTTTCATTTTCGCTATAATAGAACTGTTGAACAAAGGGGGCGTAGTAGAGGATGAAATCCATTATTCACTACATTATCATTTTAGCTTTAGTATTGGGTGCTGTTTTCCTGTATAATAAGCAAGTTGGCGCAATTCCTTTGCTATTATTGTCGATATATTTATTTTACGTAGGTATTAAAATAATGATTGATTTAAAAAAGAGTAATTGAAGCTAGCAAAGAGGTTAAAACTTTGTATATAATGGGTATTATGCTTATGGTATAGAAGGTTACTTTTGCGCGGCTTTTTTTAAAGTGCGCTTTTTATATAATTTTCTAATTATGCACCAATTAATTTAAAACATCTTAAATGTGATGAGAGAAAGGACGTGCACGAATTGAATTTTCGTGAAATGACAAAAGAACAATTAGCTGAAGAGTCGTTAATTAATTTAACGCATGCAATTTTAGAAGAAAAACGCACTTCGATTCCATTAAATGATTTATTAACAATACTTAAGGAACTAACAGGATTAAAAGATGCTGAAATAAAAAAACGTTTACTACAATTCTATACTGACCTGAATGTGGATGGCCGCTTTTTATACAATCAAGAAAATGGATGGGGCTTACGTGAGTGGTTTAAAGTAGAACAAATTGAAGAAGAAACAGCTCCTTCTGTAAAAACGCATAAGAAAAAAGCTAAGGTCGTTGATTTAGATGAAGATGATCTTGATTTAGATGAAGATGACATCGACTTTGATGAAGACTACGAAGAATTTGTAGAAGAAGACTTAGATGAAGAAAAAGTAGACATCGATTTTGATGATGACGAGGAAATCGAAGAGATTGAAGTAATTGAAGAAATTGATGAAGACTTCATCGAAGAAGAAGAAGAAGAATTTGACGAAGAAGATGAACTAGAGGAAGATATTTAATTTTCCGAATGCAGCTAGAATTTTCTCTTTTTACGTTTGGAGTAAAAAATCTTGACTTCTTACGTAGTTCCGTTTAATCTTTTACTTGGGCTCCTTAAAAGAGGAGATTGACCGTGTATTTAATACGCTCCCCCTGCAAACCTATGCAGGAGGAGCGTTTTTTATTTTTTAAAAAGGGAAAGTATAAAAGAGATAGAAACTATTACAGCTTCGAATTGCATGCGCCAGTTGCATACATTCTCGGCTTTTCTTATTTTTAAAAGCTATTTTAGATTAATAAGGAGGATTTTTTTATGACTAAGTATATTTTCGTAACAGGTGGGGTTGTATCTTCACTTGGAAAAGGTATTGTTGCAGCATCTCTAGGGCGTTTACTTAAAAACCGCGGACTAGAAGTAACAATTCAAAAATTTGACCCATATATCAATATTGACCCAGGTACGATGAGTCCTTATCAACATGGTGAGGTGTTCGTAACAGATGACGGCGCAGAGGCTGACTTAGACTTAGGTCACTACGAGCGTTTCATCGACATTAACTTAGGAAAACACTCAACAGTGACTTCTGGTCGTGTGTACCAAACAGTTCTACAAAAAGAACGCCGCGGTGATTATAATGGCGGAACTGTACAAGTAATTCCTCATATTACAAATGAAATCAAAGAGCGTATTCAACGTGCGGGTCGTGAAACAAATGCAGACGTTGTTATTACAGAGGTAGGCGGAACTGTAGGGGATATCGAATCGCTACCATTCCTTGAAGCAATTCGCCAAATGAAAACAAACCTTGGCCATCACAATGTAATGTACGTACACTGTACGCTAATTCCGTACATCAAAGCAGCTGGTGAGTTAAAAACGAAACCAACACAACATTCTGTAAAAGAATTACGTGCTTTAGGTATTCAGCCAAACATCATCGTTGTGCGTACAGAACAAGAAGTACCACAAGAAATGAAAGAAAAATTAGCGTTATTCTGTGATGTGCAACCTCATGAAATTATCGAATCTCGTGACGCAGAGCACTTATATGAAGTACCACTTAACTTACACGCACAAGATTTTGATGATATCGTACTTGATCACTTCGGCATTGAAGCACCAGAGGCTGATATGGAAGAATGGCGTGACCTTGTAGAGAAAGTTAAAAATTTACCAAACAAACGTAAAGTTGCATTAGTTGGTAAATACGTAGAGCTGCAAGATGCTTATATTTCTGTTGTAGAAGCATTAAAGCATGCTGGTTACGCATTTAACTCAGATATTGAAATTGACTGGATCAATGCAGAGCATGTAGATGCTGAAAATGTTGCCTCATTACTAAAAGATGCAGATGCTATTTTAGTGCCAGGTGGTTTCGGTGATCGTGGTGTTGAAGGTAAAATTCTTGCAACGCAATATGCACGTGAAAATGATGTACCATTCTTAGGTATCTGCCTTGGTATGCAGCTTGCAACAGTGGAATTTGCACGTAATGTATTAGGATTACAAGGTGCGCACTCTACAGAGCTAGATGCAACAACGCAATATCCGATTATTGATTTCTTACCAGATCAAAACGAAAGTGTAGACCTTGGTGGTACATTACGTCTTGGTTTATATCCATGTAAATTACAAGAAGGTTCAAAAGCGAGCAAAGCTTATGGCAAAGAGCTTGTTTATGAACGTCATCGTCACCGTTACGAATTCAACAATGAATACCGTGAAGCAATGGAAGCTGCAGGTCTTGTGTTCTCAGGTACAAGCCCAGATGGAAAACTAGCGGAAATTATCGAACTACCAGAGAAAAACTTCTTCGTAGCTTGTCAATTCCACCCAGAGTTAGTGTCACGTCCAAACCGTCCACAACCATTATTCCGTGACTTCATCGGTGCAACTTTTAAATAACCTAAGAAATAATAAAAGCTCACTTTCCTTTAGACTGAACTGAACCCCGAATAGTGGACACTTTAAAAAGTGACCCTATTCGGGGTTTTTTGTTCATTTCACAAAAAAATCTCGTTATACTAAATATA
>NZ_JBIWEY010000039.1:0-41438 GCF_044762775.1 Lysinibacillus sp. NPDC096418 | reverse complement strand
TCGCTTAAATTATACCAAAATGGGGAGGTGCCCTTTTTTTATTGTTTGAAAGCCCTTGATACCGAAGGGATCGGAATTATGAAATCAACTCAATTGAATTTAAAATAAAAAATATAGAATTTACTCATAATCAAAAAGAAAACTCCGAAATTGTAGAAAAAATAATTTCTAATCCAAGTTTATATCGTAAGGGAATTGCGAATGAAGCAATAAAATTTAAAGAGAATTTAATGCGGTAGATTACAATTACCGCATTTTTTTTTTGCAAAAAATCTTTCTACAGACAATCCTCAAATCGTTCAGTAATTACTTGCATATTATTAATACCAAAACTTACAAAATTATAAGTTTCATGTAATCCAAATTCAATTGTTAATACTAATATTGAGTTATAGAATTGCTATTGTTGAAAAACAAAAAGAAACATGAATTGAGGAAGAATTTTAATGAAAGACAAACGATTTAAATTTTTATCTATTTTTGGTGGTATTGCAATTATTGTCCTAGCTCTATCAGCTTGTGGTATACCAAAAGAATTTAGCGAAGAAGATTGGCCAAAAACTAAAGAAAAAGCAATACAAGTTACTATCGAGCATATTAAAAACGAAAACAATAGTGATGTTACAATAGATGAAGTTAGCTCTTCAGGTGAATTAGCAAGACATGAAGTATATTTAGAAGGTCATGTTGTTGGTAATGAGAATAAGAAAATATCTGCTGTTGTAGATACTTCCGAAGAAGATTATCAAGTAAAAAGTGTTGATATGGACGCCAAATAATAAGAATAAGCTACTTCCTAAAGAACCCTTTGAACTGTTAACTTAATTGTTAGCTGTTCTTTTTATTGCACATTTTTTATCTAACGTACATTAATGAAATCTTAAAATGGACTAGTAACCATTTTCTTTTTTTGTAAAATTAAATCATTACTTAATAGACAAATTACCAATCGAATTTCTTTTTCTATTCATATATTAATAAAGTAAGGTAAACGTTACCTTAATAAAATGGAAAAGGAGGTATTCATTATGGGCAATACTATAAATAATAGACCTAATTCTGGTTGCTGTGATAAACATGGAAAACAATCCAGCAATCGCTGTAAAGGTTGTGTTTGTAATCAATTAAGACGCTTGCAAACTCAAACTGAAGTTGATCTCTTCTTATTTGGAGGTCAGGTTATAGAAGATGTTGTTTTTATTACCTTTGACCCAAAAGATTGTTGTGCATTCTTTAATGATCCAACGACAGAACCTGGTTCAACAATTATCGTTGACTGTCAGGATATTCAAGCTATTCGAATAGAAGCAGACTAATATCTACGGGGTCCCTTCTTTATAAGTGAAGGGACCCAATACAAAATCAGCTATCACATCTGGATTCACTTCTAATTTTCGTTTTACAACTACACATTTTGATAAATATTGTTCAGTAACTTTTACGTTATGCCTTTGCATTTCATTTTTTATGTTGATTGAAAGTTGAGAATGTAACTATTTTATAATATAAGACTCAAATAAACATTTAGTTCATTATTTGTCCTCCTACTTCTCTTTTCCATAGAACTGTGACTTAATGGATTAAAAATTACATATGTTAATTCCAGATGTAATATAATTAAGAAAGGAGTGTGATATTATTTTACTGGTGAAATTTAAAAAGCAAGATATTAACTCGTTAACGTTGCCCGATCTTAGTCAAAAATGCTTTGAACCACTTATTGATTTTTATAAAAGCGGAATATCAAAAGAAACGAATCTTAATCAATTTAAAGAACAATTTTACGAGCAATTATCTAAAGGTCAAAGAGCATTATTTATATTCTCTACCTATTTTAATCATGCAAGTAAATCTCTTATTGAATTTTATTGGTGGAGTGCTTATTACTATGCTCAACCTAAAAGTTGGTTAGCTCTTAAATCAAGTGCTAAATATTTTAAGGATGAATCCTTGCTTTCTCTATTTGAAAAGATTGAACTCGTATTTAGACAACATAATTATCCGATTACATTAGAAAACTTTACGATCACACGTGAGGGCCTAGACAAAGACATTGAACTTCAAGCTTCTATTCCTCCACTTCATTTCATTTTTGAAACTACAGTTCCGCTGACAGTTAGAAAAATCAATGAATATATTGAACAAAACATACTTGAATTTGTTGAAATAATAGATTAGTTTTTACAGTACATCATGCGGCATCTTGGTAAAGGTGCTGTTTTTTATGAACAATCAACTTCTATCACAATACTTCATCAAAATCTGTAAAAACTATTCTCTTTCAGAAATGGTACTCTTTTATTCCTCCACAACAAGGGCATTTAAAGTTATACGTATGAGAAACATGGTCACAATGGATACATAGCATTATTACTTTCTCATTGGGCAATGTTCTAGCCAATTCCATTTATCTTCCCCTTTTACTGCACAATTTTATCTGACACGTTCCTCAAGATGTGTATTACTCAGTTACAGATTAACCATTAAAGCTGTCACCTAACTGAGCATAGTTGGCAACTTTCCATGCAAAGTGTGTCATTTCAATAGAGCCTTCTTCTGCAACAAACCTGTCAACATCTTCATCTTTGTAACCTAAGTGCATTATCTTTTCTCGGTTTTCGTTGTTATCTATGCATGTTACTGTATAAAGGTCATCTCTATCATTGTCATAATCAAGCACTGGAATACTATTTAAAATTTCTAATTTAATTATGATTTTAGGAAGTTTTACATTTACCCATCTTTCAAAACCCTCTAATTCAACAACTACTGGACCAATACCCATAAACTTAAATTCGTCTCCTAAGCACGTTGTTATAGCACCTTCGTACTCTACTTTGTCGTCCATTTTTAACATCTTCATTTCTCCTTTCTTTACTGAACAATATTTATCGATTAATAAATCATCTGTAGCTACCCTGTTGTATCTGCAATTAAGTCCTTTGCGTAATCCTCATTTATGATTACTTCAAATATTGTCTCTAACTCTTGTACAACAAAGTTGTTACCAGCCAATGCATATAGCGTAGCGCTACGACAATTTTCTTTTTGCGGAAACTCTTTAAGCATTAAATCATAATCCACATCATCGAATCCCATCAATCTCCACCACTCTCGTTCTGTTGGATATCTATAACGACCATCAGTCATTTTAAATACACCAACACTAGGGCAACGATCTGTACGTTCTGTAATGGTGTTACAAACATCAGTGATTGTTTTTATATAACGGAACTTTGATTTATTACGTTCAATTTCTTCTGGTGTAGCTAAATCTTCTAAACGACTTAACATCGATGGAATATAAACAACGTACTTTTCAATATTCTTAATTTCATCATCAGGCTGCTTAAAATCACTCATTGGTCTCAACGTTTTCTTTTTAACTTTGCTGAAATCGAAAACGTTATTCCCTAGTATGCTTATACATAATACCCGTTCTCTCGTTTGTGGAATACCTCTATCCATTGCATTAGATACCTGATAAGAATTTGTATATCCTAACGCTTACATATCACGTAAATAATCATTAAAAATCGGACGTTTCTTTTTAAATAACGCGCAACGCACATTTTCCCAGATATCTACTTTTGGTCTCCATTCGCCCATTTCTCGAATAATACGAATTGTTTGGAGCATCAGTTCAGAACAGCCTTTATCATCATTTAAGTTTGCTGCGCTATTATCTTTGCAAGGTGTGCCATGCACTAAAATGTCGGGCTTCAAGTCTCAGCCTCTTACATCTGGTGGATTGTATCTGAATGGATTCATTGCGATATAAGCTTTTACTCGATTATGTTTCCACTCAACATAATCAATCGTTTTTACTTCTACACCTAGATTTTTCAAGGCTTTGATATCAGCACCAATCCCTCCGAAAAGGAATAACAATTTGATCACTTAATCACCTATTCACTGCACAAAATTTATCCAATTTACTTAGCTGGCTCACAGTCCCTCTTGGAAATACATTTATCTTATTCACCATCATTTACTGTCCAATTCCCCTCGATTAGTCCACATAATTTAATCCATTAGTTCTGGAACACCGCATAGGTATTTGTCATATGTTAAAAAAATGATTTTCTACTTATGACAAAGGAGTATGCAACATATGAATAGATTTGTGTTCTATGGCTATCCGCAAACCTATGTCTCATTTCCACCCCCGTATTATTATTGGAATGAAGTCGTAAAGAGTAATGAAATTCTGGTAATGCCTGAAAATGTTATGTTCACGACAGCTGTTGAGCCTAAATTTACTGAGCATTTGATTCAACACAAAGGGTTAATGATTGTCATCACGACAACTGTCGGCAAATTGATAGGTACTCTAGATAATGTTTTTATCGATCACGTTACTCTTCTTGTAAACGGAAAATTACATCACATAAGATTGCGTGAAATCGTTTATTTTGAAAAAGCAGAAGAAAAATAAGCACTGAATGTGTGCCGAATTCATCATAAAAAAAATGATATCGTCAAAAAATTCCCAATACATGAAAATATCAAAAGTATTTTAATGAATTATAAAGAGTGGTATGACAAAACCATGGAAGCTTATAAATTTCGTAATCCAAACGGATATGTAATTGTTACGTATGTAGGTGAGCCAATTGGTGAACGCTATTTGAAACGCATCATAGACTTACTGTGTGAGCGAGAAAATATAACACACTTTACCCCTCACTACTTACGGCACACATTTGTTACGATACAGCTATCAAATAACATTCCTGTTTCGACATTTGCAGCTTTGGTTGGTAATATGCCTGAAACAATTTATAAAGTTTACGCACACTCATTTGAAAAAGATGAAATACAAGCATCTAATTTAGTGGATGAAATCATTACTTTAAGTTCATTTCAAGAATACTAGGAAATTTAAAAAAGATGAATTTGGGGTACATTTTTGGGTACATGCTTTTCTCTACCCTTCTCCGTCAGAATGGCATGTAAATATTCCGACTAGATAACCTGCTACAAACGTTGATATATCAATGTTTGTAAATAAAAAAACACTCATATTTAACATGAGTGTTTCGTGAATATTAGGATAACCATTTAGGCGGCGTATTTTTTTCCCAGTAAATTAATGAGGTTGCATACTACAGTTTAAAAGAAGTGTTAAACATTAATATATCAACGTTTAATTAGGTTTAGTTTATTTTTCAAATACGCAAGACAACGCATAATAAAGTATTAATTTGGGGCGAGTTGGGGCTAAGTTGGGGCTGTTAGAAACACATAAAATATGGCGAGCGTGTGTACAGGAATGGGTGAGGAATTTTTTATCATTCTTATTTTAGTGTCAGCACCATTCTGGTTACTACATCATATTAAAGGTTCTTCTAAACCGAAGTACCTTACAAGTATCTTCTTCCAACTCACCACTTAAAGCAAAGTTATTTCTTCTAGTTCAAACTCATCACTCATTAAATATTTACTTTTTTCGCTTTAGTTTAAGTAGCCTCCCCATAAACAGTAAGCCCGAAATATAAAAAAGCGCACCTTTTTGGTACGCACAACGAATAGCCGTTTATCTGAAAAAATTTCAGATAGATGACCATTCATCGTATGTACTGAGAAGGTGCACCTATTATTTGATTAAGGCTTACGATACAAATGTTTTTTTGTATTCTTTTTTAGCAAGAACCGATTTTGGAGTAGGGCCAAAATTAGAATAAAATGTCCTCATTGTCCTCATACAACTTGGTCGTACAAGAAAACACTCTTTAATGTACTACTTCATAATTTTTTAATAAAGTTTCAAAATCATAGTAATTAAATTTATTCAAACCTTGCTCCGTTCTTTTATTAACTATTAAATCCCCTGTAGCATTTCTAAAATAATTATAAATACTATTTTCTTTTGGGAATTTCAATGTGGTAATTTCTTCTGACAGATAGTTAAAAACAGTAATTACATTATTATTTTCAAAAGTATTATAAAAATATGCAAAATCACTTTCACCTTCATAATATTCTATAAAACGAAACCCTGACGGATTTTCTTTATAAAAAGCATCTGGTATCTCAACTGGCTGTAATTTATTATTAATCAGTTTGAAAATGAATACTCTTCCATTTAGTGTATTTAAAATAAAATACTCTTTTTCTTTATATATTTTAAAAATAGCATCATCTTGATCAACTAAAGTTTTAGATGGCTTTAAAAAAGCCTTTAGATCAAAAGGATAAATACTAACTTGTTTTCCAGTTAAGTCATATTTAATAATATTATATTCATGTTCATCATCATTTGCTGTAATAGAAAATGCATATATATAATCTCCGTCAACATCTAAACTAGGAAGTATCTCTCCTTTTTGGTCTTTTATTTCCTTCTTTACTACGTTTTCTTCTTTTCCATTAACAGGATTAAATGCATCAATAGAATATTCAATGCTTGATTCATCCAATGAGTTCGGACCGAATAGAATTACATTATTTTTCAACGTATAAACATAAGCAAGTGATGGATTAGTAATCCACTTTTTTATTATTTTAGAACTTTTATTTTTTAAGTTGATTTCTGCTAGTATATTATTGTTATTCTGAGTAAGTGATAGATATAAATTATTACCATTTAAAACTTTACTGCCAGAATAAATTGAAACATCATTATATGAACTTAATATATTACTCTTCTGATCTGCAAAGCTATATTCATGAAGAATCTTTTTTGCCAAGTCTGGTTTTTCGTCATTAGTTTCATCGGTGAAATAATATAAATTTTCATTATTAAAAAAAACTATTTCAGCATCGTTGTCTATTTTCAGCGGAATATTTAAGACGGTGCTTTCGGTTGTAGAATCCATAGGTCTGTCTGAAGAACACGCAGACAGCAAAAATGATATCAAAATTAGGATTCCTAAATGGCATATTTTTTTCATAAGAAAACTCCATTCTTCACTGCAACTTTTAAGTAGTAAACATAAGAAACTAAAGAAGTAGAGTTAGCTCGACCTCTTTAGTTTTGAAAAGCAAATAATTACTAGTATGCGATTTGTTTTGCGAAGTGATTATTAGTAGCTGTATAAATTTCATTACTTGTTACCCAGTAAGATCCAGTGCTAGATGCGTTAACCCATCCAATGTAGGGATCTGTCACCCGGATGCTCTTACCATAATTACTATAACCTGACATATTCATGTAATGCCCACTTGATGTATATGTCCAGTTACCACCTTTAGCAATTTTTAATCTAAGAATTGCAGGAGAACCATTTCTAACTGCATATTCAGGAATGCCTCGAATGAGATCCTCATCCGGACTACTATGAACCATATAGGAATGTTTGCTCTGATTTTTATTAATATAGGTTACCATGTTAGCAAGGTTACTTCCGTCTGTAGTTGTTCCTATTCCTGAAGCAATAGTATCCTGGGTATTTGAAGAACCATTAATGAATTGAAGTGTTTGTTTTACTGTCGCTGGTCCGCAATAATAACTATACGCCTGTTTAAAGTAAGGCACACTATGTGAACCCGATTCAGTATTTGAACCAAATAAAGATATACCGCTTTCAATTCTCTTTACAAGAGCTTCATGTTCATCAAAACGTTCATTAATTCTAATTTCATCTTCTTTAGAAGTGGCATCTTTAAGTAGGTTTTGTCTTTGTTCTTCAAGCGGAATATATACATCATCCATAGAGTCTCCACTTGGTCCAATAACATCCGAATCTGCGGAAGCATTATTTATAGCTACACCTGAAGATAATAAACCTACTAATAACGACATGGCAACTGTTTTTCGAAACATTAGAACAACCCCTTTAATATATTTTATTGTTTATTAATATAATTAAGATGAACAACCTTACTTATACTTGCGCAACCGGTACCGATATTTAAATTGTGGTCCATCACTAAAAGTCGTGGATGACATTTGATGAAAGAACAGATTTTTGTGTTGAGTGTAAAAAGATTTTTATTACTTTAAATCTGCTATAGCACACTTGCACTCGAGTTAATTTAATATTACCTTTCCAATATCCGACATTTCAACCGACAATATTCCTGTCGGCTACCGACAATATTCCTGTCGGTTACCGACAATATCCCTGTCGGTTACCGACAATATCCCTGTCGGTTACCGACAATATTATGAGTTTTTTTAATATATAGAACGTGAGAAAGTCTAATAAAACACCGATAAGCTATTTGTTAAATTTAGTACTAAAAATCAGAACAGTATTAATACTAACTCAAACTTCGCACCCAAATAATCACGTCAAAAGCTTGACACTATAAGATATGATTGGTACACGTTATGTTCCTTGACAGAAATTTGGGTATATAAAAACACCTCATTCTTAGCAAAGTAGCCATTAAGTACACAGAAATTAGAATCGATTTTCAATAAAACATCCATGAGCTTTTCGCTCCCAACTATGACATGAAAATAAATTATTTACACAGAAAAAAGCACTCACATCGTAGAAAGTGCCTTCCAGTTATAATCCCCACTGATTCTTTAGCTTTGTAAGAAATTTCATCTTGCTGCCATCATCGCCACAAGCATCAGGATGAAACTTCTTGGATGCCATGCGATAGATTTCTTTTAACATAGTTTTTTCATTTTCGTTGTAGTTACTATTAGAAGCTGTTGAGTAACTACTACTAGAACCTCCATAATCGCGATTGAATCTTTTAAAGAATTCTTCCTCGCTACGTCTTTTATAATCCTCTTGGGCCTTCCTTGCTTCATCAGCTGCACCTTTATCAGCTATCAACTGCTCAAGGTACTCTTTGTTTCTTACATCGCCAAACACATCATAAATTCGGTTGTAAGTACCGCTTCCATATATCTTTTCAAACTCATTCCTAACATTTCTATGCGTACTTAGAATAGCCATGTGTTCTTGGTGTACCTTGTATTCTTCTGCTTGTCCGTACTCTGCTCTTATTGCTTCCTCAATGGGATTTAATTTATCGTAAATCATTTTAAATAGCTTGCCTCTTGAAATGCCCATTTCTGAAACTTTTGCTTCAAGTTTTGAATGAATGATTTTATCCTCAACGCTATATTCAATCAACTCATAATAACTCATTGTACAGATCGCCCATTGTTTCTTTTTAACCTTGCCATTTTCTCTATATGAATGATGAATACTAATCTTGTAGGCATCCAGTATAGGACGTTCAAAGCGTTCCTCTCCAAAGTGGTGGGTGTATACCGTTATCTCTTCGCCATCAACTGTATAAACGTCCATATCAACTAACAATTCCTTTGGAAAACCGTATTCATCAGGCTTTTTCTTTTGTATTTTCTGAATGACACAAAACATTGTAATAGCTCCTTTCGCTGTAGTTACTTAACAAGTGGATATAGTACCTACATAATGAATTGAAAGGCTGTCCAATTATGGACAACCTCTATTTTTGTGTTATAATTTCACCATAATTAATTCAGTTAGCCGACTGAAATTGTGAAGCTGTCGTTCCCGCGACGGCTTTTTTCTTTTCCTGAAGTTAAACTCTTAACCCACTCTTGCACCTCCGCATAGTCTTTTGGTTGTTTGCCTGTCATACGAATGAATGAAGCGGTATTTGTGCGTTCCGCCAGTGAGTTCCAACGATCCTTATAAAGCTCCTCTAAAACAACTGTTTTCATTTTTACATTTTGGCCAACTATGTCGTATTCCGCTTCACCTACATATTTAACGTTTTTTACACCTTCAAATAAACTCTTAATCATATCCAATTCCCCTCTCCTGATTTAAAAAGTGTTATGAATCAGCTATCTTGCAAAGATATTTTAACTGTATGCAATAAGTCTTTTAGTAGCGATTCGGCATGATAAAGGTTGTCACTCACTATGCTATTGAAAACGCAGTAGCGGTGGTAATCATGAATGATACCTGCTTGTACCGACTTATCTTCTTTAACATCGTAGCGACCGAAAAATTTTTCTTCGACTAGCTGTTGAGTATAGTGAGCCTTTTCTAAAATCTCTCGGATATCCGCTAATGCATCTACTGTATCTGTTAAACTGAATTCTACTTTTGTTTTTGCCATGTTCTTTGCTCCTATCTACTGTTTTTTATTGTGTTGTTATTAATTGTCAAACGTTTTGAGCCCTTATACTATAATGTAGTTACTTAATAAATGATGAAAGTACCTACGTTTTATGGGTAATTTTCATCTCTTTGGGGCTACCTAGTGGGGCTAGTCCATTTTGTACCCTCGTTAAACCGTTGATAATTCTACACATTTTGTGTTCGCTGTATTTTAGGGTAGGTAAAATATGCTATAATTTATTTATCGTGTACATGGAAATTCCTAGGATGTGGTGCTGTAAACACCGCAGCTATTTTAATGCGATTTCAGCATAACTACTTCAACTGAATTAAGAAGCAGCTAGATTTGTTTGTAATATAACTGCTTCTTTTATTTAAATACGCTAAATACACCCTTTTTCTGTAAGCCAAATCATACTGTTATTATCTCGATGAGCAAGCTTCTTTACATCATTGATTATTACTATAATGTTTTTTGGTTTCAAAACAATATTGTGCTTCATTTTCAAGTTCTCCTTTACTGCTTGCGCTGCGTGATAAGCTTCAAATAGCCCCATATCAAGCATTTCATCACTTACTCCGTCCGGCATACCTTTTACCTGCCAACGCACTTGATACAGTCCTTTAGGATTGGAATGTGCTTCTATAATAATTTTATTTACTGTCATCCATAAACACCATCCACTCTAAATTGTTGATCATTCTTTAAACTTCGAGTAATTTCTTTGATTACATCATCAACGTCCACTTTTTCATTTATATCGCCTGTGAAGTAGAACTTTGGCTCACTCTTAATATGTTGTACAACCGTTTTACTACTATTCATAATAGGTGAAGCTGAAACCTTCTCGCGTACCTCTTTTGATACAACAACATCATGTCTAGATAGTGCATTCAATGATTGTGAAACATAGTCGTTTAACTTTGCTGCATAGCCCCCGACATTTGATAAGTCACCAATCTTATTCAGAACTTTACTCAACACACTACCTGCAGTGTCCTCAAAGGTGTTGTTAACTTGTAAATTCGGTGTTAGTGACACGATGTTGTTAATCGCCTTACCTTCTGCGATATCTTTGAATAGCTCTAGATATTCGTCGGCTAGATTTATCTTATCTTCAATCTTTCCAACCGTATCCAACTTACCACCCTTTAATTTACCCTTATTTGGATCACCAGCTGCAGCTAGACCTGACTCTGACGGTGCTGTGTTCATAACGTTATCCATTAAACTAGCTTTATCACTAAAAGGATTTTCTTCTCCCTTTTTTCTCCTAATCCAAACAAATTTTTAGCTTTATCAACCAACTTGCCTAATTTTTCACTACCTGCCATTGAAAGCGATTGTCCTGCTTTATTACCCTTGGCATACACATCACCTAAGTTTTCATATTCTAAGCGTTCAAATTGCTTTTTTACTGGAGCAGAAGGCATTGTTATGCTATTCATATAATCTTGTGCTGTATTCATTCGATCTAAAACCACTTTGTTAGCTCTTGTCGGTGCATCAATTAGATTCTGAAATTTGTCAGCAAAATTTGAGGCGCCATTGCTCATCTTTAAATCTACTGTACCGATTGTAGAAAGATCCGTATCCAATACACCGTTAAGTAAACCAATGAATGAATTCACACCACCGATTGCGCCATTAATGAGATCTGATATTCCTCCTAGCGCACTATTTATGGTATTGAAAATTCCATCTGCTATTCCACCCACAACTTTTAGCACCATGGTACCCATCGTATAGAACGCCATCTGCACGCCGTACACTGCATCATTGAAGGTATTTGCAATCCATTCAGCGGTAGTGATTACCTTATTCCCTATAGCATCCAATACGATTCTAACCATCAAGTTAAATGCAATCCATGCTAATTGTGCAAAATAAATAGCTTGATTCCACGTGTTAACGAACCATTCAGCCACAGTAATAGCTAAGTTAGCTACACCAATCAAAACATTGTAGAAGGCTGCGCCGAGCCAAGAAATACCGCCTACAATAGCACCTATAACCTCAGCAGTTTGTTCTTCCCACATAATCATCGCATTCACAACTATCGCTATCACTGCAATAAAAGCTATTAAAATCCATGTGCCTGGAAAGGCTAGCAATGCCATATTTAACCCCCAGACAGCTGCCGTTTGAGCTAATGTTGCACCTGTAGCGAGCATTGAAGCCGCAGCCATTACACC
This sequence comes from Lysinibacillus sp. NPDC096418, assembly GCF_044762775.1. Lineage (NCBI taxonomy): Bacteria > Bacillati > Bacillota > Bacilli > Caryophanales > Bacillaceae > Lysinibacillus > Lysinibacillus sp. NPDC096418. The sequence continues at coordinate 29,214 of NZ_JBIWEY010000039.1, read as the reverse complement.
TAACGCGAAAGTTCTAGCTGCTTCGTAAGCTGCTACTACCATCATTACTCCTCTATATACCAATAAAATTGCCAAATAGGAGCTTAATGCTGCTGTCGCGGTCAGAATAACAGGACCTATCAAAGCCCATGTATTTTGTAACATATCCCCAAAAGAAGCAACTCCGTTATAAACTTTTTCTAAAGTATCAAACACTAATGATAGGCCTGAAATAAATAGATTCACAAAAATCATTGCATGTCCTGCAAGTACCCCAAACGCATCCGAGTTAACAAATTGTCTGAATCGAATAAACATCGGTTCAAACGCTTTTTGTGCCCAGTTATTAAAAACTGTCATGGCATCTGCAAATGTTAATGGCATACTATTAAATTTGTCTTCAATATCTTTTGCGGCACCAAATAGTGCTGACTTGATAATATTTGCTGTTATAGTACCTTCAGAACTCATCTTTTTGAGTCCATCCATACCAACCCCAGTTGAATCAGCAATTGCTTGGGCTAATAATGGCGCATTCTCCATAATAGAACGGAATTCATCACCTTGGAGTCGACCAGCCGCCATCGCTTGCGTCAATTGATACATACCTGCTTGCTTTTCTTGTGTTGAAGCACCAGACACTGAAAACGACTTGTTCATTAACTCTGTAAAGCGAATGGCTTCGTCATTACTCCCGAAAGCATCTTTAGCTAAAAGATTTAGTTTCGCGACACTAGCGGCCGTATCGTTATAAGAACTCAAACTACGCTGTGAAGCTTTATATATTTTATCTTGTAGTTGTGCCTGTGTTTGTAGTCCATCATTAACATTGTTTAAACGGGCATTTGAATTAGAATAATTGTCCGACGCTTGAGTAAACTTATTAAATCCGTTAGCAATACCTTGAATTGACAAGTACGCAGCTGCAAAACCTGTGAAACTTACAAGTAGCCGTCGTACGCTACTGGTGGCTGCATCAGCCCCTGCGCTTGCACCACTAAAACCACTCCTAAGACGATTACCAACGTTTTGCCCTTCACTACCGGCTTGGCGAGCACTTGCTCGCAATCTATCGAAGCTAGCATTCGCACTTTCAATGTCACGCCTAGCACGCTGTAAACTACGCATATCCATACTGCTACTAGAAGCTGTATGCATCTGTTCCATCGCACGAATAGTACTGTTCATGGATTTCATCATTTTATTGAGCGTATTTGTAACACGGTCAGTTAATGTCATTGTTGTATTTACTGCCATATTTTTCACTTCCTTTAGTATTATTTCACTTTTGTGATTATTATTTTTATGACATACAACTTACATATAAAGCACTTCTTCGTGTTCTGGTATGTCATCAATGATGTAAACAGTTGTTCGGTGTACTAATCTTTTGGAACCATCTGTAAGTATAATTTCGGCACACCCACGAGCATCATATTTAAGATCATCAATTTGTGTTTGAATTTCTTGGTACTGTTCTAAGTCTAAAATCAATACTGGTTTATAGTTGCCCATTCGTTCACGTGCCGCTTGCTCAATTTTTAGGATTCTTTTCTTAAACATCGTTTTCACCCCACAAACCCTCGGAACTTACATTCAATAAATGTACTAATCCAGCGTGATCTTCATGGCCATCTTTAAAATGTTGAAGCATCAATAACGCATCTTTATTAGGCTTGTCCTTCATAGCACTTTCAAACATTTCATGAAATCTATTTTCTGAAAACGTATACTCCTTATCCAACGATGGGAAATACATATAGCATTCCCCATCACGCTCAAAAGACCGTTTCTCTAATTGTTTTAATCTCGATAAAAAATTTTTAATAATATCCCCCCCTATCAATGTATTTGGTGTCGTTCTTCTTCCATCGCTTCCAATGCAGCAATGCGTTCCTCCATCTCACCATCGTTAATAGCAGTTAACGCTACGCTACTTAAATACGCTATTGCGCGAGCTATATCAATGCGCTCTTTCGTGGTTCCTGGTTCAATTTCGAGCAATCCATTGATTTGTTGTCCTAAAACTTGTCGGATATGCTGCGGCTTACTGATTCTTTTTGCCACGTACCCCCACCCCCCTGTTAAGAATGCTGTTGTATCAACGACTACAGCCTATTTATGAGTACAAAACTTGCAATAAAATCATTAAATTCTTTTACTCCGCCTGATCAGCTGCTATAAGCTCCCAGTCAATATTAGTAACTAGATTCTGAATCGATTTTTTAAGTGCAAGTTCTTTTACACCAACACTTATGATATGATTCTCAGCCGCTCTCTTCCGTTCATTTCGTTCACTTGCTATGATTTTTTCATTCTCACTTAATAAAGAGAGCGAAACTCTTTGCATAATACTTTTAATCTCCGCAATCTCTATTTTAGGATCGTACATACGGACAATATCAGTTGCATTATCTAAAAATGCTTGTCGAACTTGTTCTGGGGCACCTAATAACTCATCGATAAAAATCTTAAATTCGAATTGTGATGTTACAAGAGTCATTTTTGATCTCAATATATTTGCTTGGTAAGCTAGTACGCTCACTTCATCCGCTAATAGATTACGTACACCTTTTCGTTCAGCATCCTCTTCTTCTTGGATAACTTTAAGCTGCGCTTTAGCTTCTGCTGTCTGCGCTTCGAGTTGTTTATCCCAATCCGCCACAACCATTTTTACTTGATTCGACAATTCTTGAATATGTTTCACTTGATGTTCACGAACTACTTCTTTCTTGACGCGATTTAACTCTACTTTTGCATCTTCGATGAATGAATGAGCATCCCCAATATTTACTAAACCGTCGTCCCAAACAATTGTATTTCCTGCTACTTTTTTTGTTTGAATAACCATTTTCCTAACCTCCTGTAGTTATCTTTTTTATGCACCATTAAGTTCTACTTCTGATTTTCGTAACTGCTCATAATAAGCCTTCTCAAGTTCCGTTAAAGCAGCGCGCTTTTTATAAAACTTAATCAGCAAAATAATTTGGTAGTGAGTATGTTCTTGATGAATTTTCTTTAAATCACTGATCCAAATTTGTAAAGCTATCGTTCGTGATTTCGCACACATATTAGAAATACGATTAGCTAGTTCAATCTCGTCAATACCGCCTCTAACATTACGAATAACAAACTGTGCCACTTTGTACACGTTGTTTCGTCCAGAAGCTTGTAAGATCGGTCGTATCGTTTCCAAAAATTCGTTATGCAATGCCTGTACATGTTTCATACTTTCACCTCCTTTCATTGGGGCTGGATAGTGGGGCTGTTCTTTTGTTTAGTTCACTTGAACCCTACAAGTATCAAGGTTTTTGAACGTTGTTGTATTTTAGAGGGAATAAAACACTATCCCTTTAACGCCGTTCTCACGTTGTAATAAAGATGCCAATATATCCAGTTGCCGCTTAGTTGCTTATCCATGAATGTAGTGGAAAAGCCGTAACGTGCTTCAAACGTCTTAATTCGTGCTAGTAATGCTTTGGCGTTGTACTGACTCCTGTAGTTACCATGAACCAAGTCGTAGTAACTACCTTCTATTAAAAGAGTGAAGTGTGACTTTTGCGATCTAATCAGCTCGTGTTCAAACCGTTCCTCTTTTATGCTGCTTGCCAATTCATCAATGCTGTTCTTACGTTCAACAATGAAAGGAAAATATGTATCCCTTTGTATTCCTAACACATCATTTTTCGGGATCATTGCAGCATAATCTCCTGTGTCTTGTTTGGCACTTTTCCACGCTATTTTCTGCTTTTCAAAATAATTGGTGATATGAGAAGCTTCTTGTTCTCTGGTATCCACTAGCACCACCATAGAAGCTAATAAGGCTTTTAGTTCTGTTTCTGTGTATTTGTAAATGGCTTGAATATTCATCCCTCCTAAAGTTGTTTTAAGAGCCGTAGAAGCGGTTTTGACCCCAACCATATAAACTATCGAATTGAATAATAAGACATGTCTACGGCATTGCTGTGCTCTGAGAATATTATCCGTTAATACCTTTTATTTTAATTTCAAGTAAATTAAGCAATTCACTAACTGCTATTCTTTGCATCATTGCCCATTCTTTTTCCTGAAGAGGTAAAGATTCATCTTCCAATTTTTTTGTTAAGTCCTCGTAGTACTTAACCGCTTTTTCTTCTGCCGATAGTTGAATTTCGTATCCATGAATCAAAGCAGCAACAAGAGTATCAATATCTAATTCTCTTAAAAACCTCATACCTATTGGTCTTATCTGTGGGGTAATGTATAGCTCCATTATTTTTCCAGTACTATACCAACTCTTTGCTACTTCTAGCATTGATGCCTGTTTTTGGCTTAGTTTCACTTTATCCACGTGCAACTTCCTTTCGTGTGTAAATGCTATGCACTTTCTACTGGCTCTCTTCGCTGTAATCTTTCGTGTGCTTCTAGTTGTTCCAGTGTGTCTATACCATCGTTATGCCATTTAAATAATTCGTCTGTAACATGACTCACTGGTTTTTCAGGCTTTACTTCTTGAACACGTATACTTTTTAAAATCCTGTTTATAAGTCTGTAATCAAATTTATAAACTTCTAACCATGGTGAAATATTTTTATAAATCGACTCTAGTTGATCTCTATCGTTTGTGAATGTGCGTTGTACCTCTTTTTCCACTTCCATTATTTGTTGAGGAACAGAAAGCACCTCGTTTACGAACGGTTTTTCATTTTCAAAAGAATCATTAAGAGAATGGACCGACAGACCGACGACTGTTTTTTCTTTTTTCTTTTCTTCTTTTTCTCTATCTACGCTATTAGTAATACTAGAGGTGGGTAAAGAGTCTTTAAAAGAGTTGTCGGTCTTTTCTTTAATTGCATTATTAGAATTATTTTCATTATTAATATTAATAACTTGATTATTATTAATCCCTTTCTTAACTTGATTAACCTTAATAGCTTTATTATCTTTATTATTATTGTTCCAACGCTGTTCTTTTACTGTTCCAATGCTGTTCTCATTCCGTTCTGTCACTGTTCCATCTGCGTTCTCTTGCTGTTCTTTTGGTGTTTCGTTACTGTTCTTTTGGTGTTCCAAAGGTGTTCTAACAGTATTCTCACTCTGTTCCAAGTTACCACCCTTATAATGGTCAAACCCTTGATATTTAGCGTAGTTAACAACTGTAAAAAGAGTTCCAAGCTTAGTATTTTCAATCGTAATTCTTTCTTCCTCTACCAACTCGCTTATCTTCCTGTTAAGCGTTGAAAGGCTATACATTTTCTCACTGTTATTTTCGTAGTAGACTAAATCTTCCCTCAAGTTTCTTAATGACCTTAGGTATTGACCACGCTGGATGTGTATATTGCCTTTCTTAACACCATCTTCAGCAAATACCGCATTACCTAAAATGCAGAAAAATAATCTAAACTTAGGGATATCCGTCCATACATCGTTTCCGAATATCTCCCTACTTATTAAAAAGGCACCGAATGCCATATAACTAAACCTCCTTTCGTTCCACAGAAGCTGTCGTTACATTCACCTCCCAAACTCACATACATACTCCCTTACACACGCCGCCAAGCGTTTTATTCGTTCACCATTCTGCGGTGATTTCGTTAATTACTTCAAAAGCCTGTTGCGCCAAATACCAACGTTTACGATTCTTTTTCCGTTCAATGGCCCTCATGCGCGGATCGCAAAGTATTTCATCCTCTAACCAACGTTTAGACATGTCAGTTAACTGCACAAGCCGCTCCACCGAAACTAGCCATAGCTGCGATTGAATAGCTTCATCTAACTGCTTTTCTATATGTTGCTGGATAGATCGCTTATCTAGTTGTAACTCAATTTTTGTTTCTAACATACCGTCCTTCCTTTCGAACAGCACTGAAAATGCTGTTAATAATTAAAAAAAATATAATCAATATCTATGTGAGGGTACTTACTTTTAACAGACTCTATAAAATTTCTAGAAGCCTTGATAGTACCGCGTTCTACTTTTTCATACATAGATATAGATACACCAATATTTTTTGCCATCTCTTGTTGCGTTAGTTTTACCCCTTGTCTAAATTCCTTTAGTGGCTTTAGTTGTACTCCCATAAATTATGCACCTCCCAACATTTAACATGCTTATAAATTAACACAGCATTTAAGATGCTGTCAAGCATCTATAATGCTGTTTTTGTTGTATATTTCTAAAAATGGTGTTTTAATTGGATTAATACTGTTTACTCAGAGGTGAGATTTTGAACACGAATAAAATTGGCGAAATAATTAGAGATGCTAGAAAAGCTAAAAAATTAACACAAAAACAACTAGCCCAAAAACTAGGTAAAGTCGAAAGTACAGTTAGAATGTGGGAATTAGGAAAAAATAAGCCACCAGCAGAGATTTTAGGAATATTAGGAAATGAATTAGATATACCTTTAGGTGAACTTTTAATATCAGCTGGATATTTCCAAGAGTTTGGGGCAATGATTGAAGATAATTTTAAAAAACCACCTACGATTCCTACACTAGGAGAGGCTATACGAGAGGCTAGAGAAGATTTTTATGATGTTAATGGTAATCAATTGAATATTACATTATCTGATATATCTAAAGAAACAAATATTCCGCAATCTATACTTGAACAGATAGAAAATGATGAACATATTCAACTTTCAGATGTTCAATTAATGGCACTTGCTAAAGCTTTAGATGTTACTTTTGCTTATCTATATTTATTATCAGGTAAAGGTGATACATTGTTTGAAGATAATCATAAAAATAATGCATTGATACAACTACGTCCACTTCGAGCTAGTGATGTAAAATGTGTTAATTTAATGACTTTTGAAGATTTTTATGAGTCAAAAATGAGATTAACAAACGGTTCGATGATTGGAATAGATTCCGCTAAGGAAATCTATAATTCATTTATTTTTGCTAATAAAATTGATCTATTATTACAATTAAAAGCACTACCGAATCTATGGGAAGATAGTCCTGACATTGAATACTTGTTAAACTTTTCAGAAATTCAGCTCAACTATAGAGGACGAATATTGTCACCAACAGATAAACAAAAAATTCTTGCAAAAATTAATGAAATAGCAGATGAATTTGAGTATCAAGACTAGATAACACTCACCTATTCCTGTACACACGCCGCCAAGCATGAAAGGAATGGTAAAGGTGAAGTTATATAAATCGGCAAAAGAACCTGAAATATATCACTATTTCAATGCAAACGGTGAAAAACTATGGATGTTTCGACATAAGTATTATGACGCTACTGGGAAGCGAAAAGAGAAGAAAAAAAGTGGTTTTAAAACAGAAAAAGCAGCATTGAAAGCCCTCCTGGAAGTTAAGGGCGCAACGCTGCGAGGTGAAACAAAACATATAGAAAATGATAACCTAACTGTAACACAATGGCTAGATATTTGGTTTGAATCCAATAAACGGAAATGGAAACCTGGAACAATAACACAACGTGAAATCATTTTAAGGCTTAATATAAAACCGTTCATTGGCCATTTTAAGTTACAAAAACTAGACAGATTAACATACCAAAAAAGTTTAATTAATGCCTTAGAAAAGAAATATGAACCTAGCTCAATTCGACTAATACACTCAATCTTTTTAATCGCTATTAACGCAGCAGTTGAAGAAGAGATACTTCTTCGGAATAAATTTAGAGGGGTAAGCTTACCTTCTACTCGAAACAAAGAAGCTGAGTTATCGGTTCTTACATCTGATCAACTACGAACAATGCTCGTATACACAAAAGAGCATGAAGATGAAACTTACTATTCAATTTTACTGTTACTATCTTATACAGGAATGCGTAAAGGTGAAGCGTTAGGCCTCCAATGGAAGGATATTGACTTTGAAACGCAAACAATTAGTATTATGCGGAATCGAACAAGATATGGTACGGGGTCAACTAAAACAAAAAATAGTGAACGTAAAATCAAAGTTGGTACGAATGTAATTGATCAGTTAAATCGTTATCAAAAAGTAATCAAAGAAAAATTACTATCATACGGGAAAAAACTAGAAGATGATGATTATGTATTTCACTCTTTGGAAAGTATGATACCAATGCCATTAACAACGTTACACAAAGGATTTAAAAGGATTATTCAACGTGCCGGATTAAAAGAGTGCACACTCCATTCTCTTAGACACTCTCATGCAACTATATTAATGAACGATGGTGTACCAGTAAGGGCGATTGCCGAACGTTTGGGGAACACGCCTGAAATGATTCATACAACATACGGGCATGTATTGAGGGAAATGGAAGATAAAATTATCGACACTTTTGACCGCGCTATTGAAATTGGGGCTAAAAGTGGGGCTAATCTCTAAGAGACAGCCCCTAAACCCTTATATATCATGACATCCACTTAGGTGGTGTGTTTTTTTCCCAGTAGATATCACCAAGGTTGTAGTGCGTCAAGAAGTCGTCCTCGGCACTGTGGTAGTGGAAATTGTAATAATAGCCTTCCTGTGGGCGTTTTTCTGTGCGTACATGGAAGCGAATTAAATCATTGCCAGTTTCACTACTCGTAATGTTGAAGATCTTTTCGCCGTAGTTGCCACTTGGCTTTTCTGTGATTGTTAATGAAGCAAGCGACTCATTGTCTAAGCTAGCCACAGTCATGGCAATAGCCTCTTCCATTTTCGGAAAGATGATTGTGTCGAACTCATTGCTAATTCTCGGGCCTATTTTCGTACCGAACTTTATGTAAGATTGTTCTTTAGCGGCATCGACTAGTAAGGAACTATAGTCAATTGCTTCTTGCTGTATTTCAGTTTCCTCTATTACTTCTGGTTCTGCGGCGCTTGCTGTGTTTGCACTAAAAGGATCAATGGCAGAACGATTCGATTGATTTTGGTCGAATGCGTCCCATATTTCATGTGTTGGGGTAATTAATCCTAATGTTAAAAACGCAACCGTAATGACTATACTTTTTTGAATCCATTTCTTCATGAATGATCACCTTCTCTTTATGTACAAATTAGTAATACTTCTATCAATATATACGTGCAAACCAATTAAAAGGTTTCAAATTTCTATAATTCATTGTACAATATTATTGTATAAATGTGGTGTTTTTTTAAAAAGGAGGAACAAAGCATGTCAACAGCATTTGGTATTGGATTTTTATTAATGTTAGGTTATTTATCATCTTTATGCTTCACGGACTAATTCTATTATTCAAAAAGCCCGCGATTTCACAATGATTCGCGGGCTTTTCCTTTTCTATTATTTCCAATCCCTAAGTTGGCAATCCCAATTTCCAAAGAATTCATCCTCTGTCAAAATCACTTCGTAAATTGGTAAAAATGCTTTCTGTAAGCGCTTAATAGTTTTTTCAAAAGTTAAAGACTTATCGCTTATAAAAGTATTCCATTGTTTATTTCTTTGCGGATTTAAATAAAATTCTTTCGAAAGCACTAGTTGATCCTTTTCTATACGTGTTCTACGTAGATCAAAAACTTCCAACACAGCCTCCTGCAATACTCTTCCTTCAATATTCTGAGTCTCTAACAGCAAATATACTTCGTAAAAATCTTTCATTCTATTTTCTATGTCTTCTAGACGTATCATCGCGTCGAATCTTTCTGCAAGTATAGTCTCTGTTGAGCTCCCTAATATCTTGGGTGATTCCATGTCAAGTAGAGTCGGCATTGTTACCGTTTTAGGTGCTAGAATATGATTATCCCTATAGCTAACTTGTATTTCTATGTATGTTTTCCTTTGATCAAATATAACGGGAATAACTATATGAACCTCTTCTTTTTTTGCCGTGATCTTTAATTCGTCCAAGTTAAAGCTAACACCATCTACTGGTACTTCTATCGCACAAATTTCTTCAAATACATGTTGTAACTTGTTTATATCATCTGTCATTTGTTTTGCTGATAAAGCAATTTTTGTAGACCGTTTTATTGATCCATTTGTCAATGCAAATAATAAATGGTCTCCTTTTAGTAAAAATCTCTCTTGGTAGGCAGAGATTGATAATCGGTATAGCCACCTTTCTTGGATATAATAGTGTGCAAACACATCTAAATTTTCACCATTTTTTGTAGCTACATTGATTAATTGATCTGATACACTTGTTGAAATAGTATTTACGTTTTTCATCGTAATTTCCACACCCCTATATACAAATTTTAGTGTCCGTCTAGCCCGATTCCATATGCCAAATGTAAGAAATGCTTAGAACGTCATTAAGTTTAAAGTCCCAAGCCAAAGCATTGAATTGACAGAAAAAACAATTCTTGAGTCAGATTGAATTTATTGGGTTTATAACTGACATCACTAATTATTACTTATTTTACCTAAAGTGTAAACGGTAATTATATCCAATAAATTTGTAGTAGGGTATGTGAGTTTTTTGCTATAAAATTAGACAAGGGGTGACCCCGCTTTCGCGAAGCCACCCCTTTAGTATTTAATAGGTAACATTTTTGTAATTTATAAAGTCTCAACCCAATCATCTGGGGAATAATATCTTGAAACACATTTGTTTCATTACCGCGGTAAAATTCCACTGTGTGCCTTCTAACTTAAGCAACGCAAACCCAACCTTCTTTTGCGTCCTTGCAGCCCCAAAGCATGCGCCAGTGTGAATAAGTATCCTAAAAAACAAAAAGCAGAATGCCAGATTACAGAAATTAGCTACCTAAAATAGCACCAAAACAATATAACATAGTTCTAGTTGAAAGTAAAATAATTGATTTATTAACTGTTAAAAAGAGAGTTATCACCATGACTTTGGGGCAATTTTTTCCGGATAGGCGGGGAGTCCGATGAATCGCTTCAATCCATGAGCATTCTTTCATTGTGATGCGTTTTTACCAAATGTCATCCCCACCTCTTGGTGATGAACCTAAAAGATTACTTTATTGTTTTTCGTGTTGGTATTGCATAGCCGATTAATGTACCAATGATAGCAGGTAGCACCCAACCTAAGCCGATGTCATATAAAGGTAGTATATTCGAGTAAAACTTCTCAATGGCCTCAAATAGAGCGAACTCTGCTGCAGGCACACTGTCTACTAACGCTTTGTAACCGTCGATAATACTAATAAAGAAAGTAAAGAACATAGCTGTCGCAAATACGCTTTGCTTGTTTTTGAATAGTGGCGAACATAGTGCTAGTAAAATTAATACAATCGCTAGTGGATATAGGAACATTAATACTGGAATCGCAAATTTAATAATATTCGTTAATCCAAAGTTTGCGATTGTAAAAGAAACAAGGCAAAGAATAAAGACAAACCATTTATAACTTACTTTCGGGAAAACTTCATGGAAAAACTCACTACAAGATGTGATTAAACCTATACTCGTTTTTAAACAAGCAAGGACGATAATAATCGCTAGTAGAATTCCTCCGAATGATCCGAAGTAATGTTTGGCAACCGCCGCAAAAATTAATCCGCCATTATCATACGTGCCAATTGCTTCAATACTTGAAGCACCCATGTACGTAATTAAAGTGTAAATAAGCATCATCAACGCCATCGCAAAAATACCCGATTTCCAAGTTGCTTTTGCGATTTCCTTGCGATCTGTAATGCCAGATCTTTTAATTGCATTAATAACAACAATCCCAAATGCTAATGACGCGAGGGCATCCATTGTATTATACCCCTCTTTAAATCCAGTCATGAATGAAGAGTCCACATATGCCCCCATAGGCTGTTGGAAATCTCCCATAGGAGAAAAAATACTTATGGCAATTAATACAAATAAAAATATTAAAAAGGCAGGCGTTAAATATTTGCCGATATAATCCATAATTTTCGCTGGGTTTAATGAGAAATAATAAACAATTGCAAAGAAAACAAAGCTAAATAGAGCCAAAAATATCGTTAGATTTTCTGGTTGGATATATGGTTCAAAGCCTACAGTAAAAGGCACTGTAGCTGTACGTGGAATCGCAAAAAACGGACCAATTGTCAAATAAAGTGCTAACGAGAAGACAACGCCATATACTGGGTGAACGCGGCTCGCTAAATCGCGTAAACCATTACTACCAGATAAGCCAATCGCTAAAATTCCAAGGAACGGCAAACCAATCGCTGTTATTAAAAAGCCAAGCAATGCAAACCAGAAGTTTGTCCCTGCCAATTGTCCAAGCTGAATCGGGAAGATTAAATTCCCAGCGCCAAAAAACAGACCAAATAGCATCGTGCCAATGACTGCATACGTAGAAAAAGGTATTTTATTTTGCATAATTGATGCTCCTTCATGATGTTTTGACTATAGTAAATTATTTGAATATAATAATATTTTATCTATAATGCATTTTATAGTACCAAGCATAGCGTTTAAAAACAATAGTTTTTTCATAGATTATCGTGAAATTTCTTATCCTTTGTCGAATTTACATTTGTTTCAATATAATGTTATTTCATTTCTTCATCCAATCTCTTCAATTAAGAAGAAAAATGAAAAAACTGCCCAGAGATTAAAAAATTTCTTGTTGGACAGCTTCTTCATATTAATACGTTTATACTTTTTCATAAACGCCATAATGGAACTTCGAAGTTACGCGTGTAAGCCGTGTAAAGCCGTACATGTCGAACCATTCAGAACGGAAATGTGCCTTCAAGACAACACGCTCTTTCGCCACACGTTTAGCTTCTTGCACCCACTCATCAGTTAACGCTACATGCGCACCAGCTAATCGTAACGCCTCAAAATTAGTCGCCTCTTCAATGACTTCCTCGAACATCGGATCCATATACACGACATCAAATGCATTGTCTGACAACGATTTCAAATACGAAACTGCTTCAGCCTGTACAACTTCAATTTGCCGCATACAAGCTGTTAATGGTAGCTCCGTCGTATCATAGGTTTGCATTCCCTGTGTCACAATAAACGCCACATTTGGGTTCGCTTCAATCCCAACGACTCTCCCCTGCCCACCAACCGTAAATGCAGCAAGCATCGCATCCGCCGCAAGTCCAAGTGTACAATCTAATATGGAATCACCCTTTTGCAGTTGCGTTGCCTCTAAAAACGGCTCCGCTTCCCCTCTTGCCACACGCTTTAACCGAAATGCAGCAGAATTCGGATGGAAGAAAAACGGCTCATTCGCTCCAAATGCATAATATTCAAAACGATTTTTCCCAGCAACAATAACATTTGCATGCAAGCTCTCCGATATTTTTCGTACCGAACGCTTTTTTCTAGGCTCGAATAGTGCATCCAATTGTTTACACGCAAAAGCAGCGAGCGCCATCGACAAGTCGTCTGGTCTGCCCGCTGTAGTGACAATCGTAGTTACTTCGCGCATGTTTGCTCTAAAACGCCCGTTAAATGCGCTGTAATTTGCTCCACTGGGAAGCCCTCAATTTGCTCACGAGGAATGAAATACGCTAACTCGCCATCTTTTAAAATTGCCATTGATGGAGAGCTTGGTGGCACCTCGCTAAAGAAACCGCGCATTGCAACAGTTGCTTCCGGATCTTGTCCTGCAAAAACTGTTACTAAATGATCAGGTTTCACAGTTGCTACCGCTTCACGCGCTGCTGGACGCGCAAGACCTGCCGCACAGCCACACACGGAGTTGATGACAACTAGTGACGTTCCCTTAGCCTCCGCCATAAATTCATTCACCGCATCCACAGTTGTTAGCTCACTAAACCCAGCCTCCACTAACTCCTCACGCATCGGTTTAACTACCTGTCTCATGTATTCATCGTAAGCGTTCATCTATTTACCCCTTTTCGTATGTATTCGCAGAGCCTATTATAGCAAGGTTTTTCACGAATGTACAAAGACACGACTTTCGCTTGTTTTTACCCCTTTTCGGGAGAAATGTGACTTTTTCGTGATTTTGGTGACTTTTTTGTGTAACGGAAAATGCTTGTTTAACACTCGTTACACAAAACAAAAAAGGGCCAGATTTCCCCTTTTGAGAGAAATCTGGCCCTTTTGTTTATTTAGTAGCTCGTCGTTGTTGAATAGTAATATACAAACCTAGTAAACGGTCTGTTGTCATCCTACGATTTTTCAAGTCATTCAAATGTGTCTCTTGAATTAGATTCTCATGTACTGCTTGAGATAAAAATGCCTCCGCTGCCGTTTGCATTGCAGGTGATCCTGGATTCCAGTTTGTATTTGCTACAATAGTAGCCTCCTTCGTTTCATCTTTTACGATTAGTTGTACCTAGTGCTTGCTCCTCACGCACACGTTGGGGATGATTACGCCAGTAGTCTCCGCCATTCATTTCAACAGTTTCTTTCGCACGTGTACTAAATCCGTTATCAACTCGCTTAATCGCCACATTGACCTCATTTAGAGGATTTAGTAATCCTTGCGCTGGTCCATTCCATTCAGCAGTTGCATAAGCTTTGCGAATTAACGGATCATCTAAAAAACCCGGTGCATCAATGCGACCGAGTAAAATTGCTTCTGTTAGAAATTCTTCATATATTGGCTGACAGAATCGGGTTGCTAACCATGTACGACGCATCTTAAACATCTTCCATGCCTCCAACAGTGCCCCCTTGAAGCAGAAGCAGAATATGAGGAAGTAAAGTGCTTCAATAACAATTCATACAGTAATTCAAGAGCCGCAACGATTTGTCTGCAAATTGAAACGACAAACGGATCAAATGCAGCATTGTTTCTTCCTGGATTCGTTGTATTTGCTTTTTCTCCTTCTGCCAAAGCCACAATAGCACCCGGGGCAAGTTCGTAACTTGAATCATCCTCATCATCTACTCTATCTTCATCAGCAATGACCTCGCCAAACGGTCTCTCGTTACTCTCACCTGCCGATTCTATAAATACTGTGAACAGTGATGATACAAGTGCAGCTGTTAACTCCGCTTCTGTATAACGATCAAGTTGCTTTAGACTTTCTATAACGGGCGCTAGAATTGGAACACCTCGACGTTGCTCAGGTCGCTCGGACTCCATTAGATGCAAAACATTTTTCCGCCCCGTCTTGGCACCAAACTTTTCTATCCTAGCCCATTCTTTTGTACCTGAAGATTTTCCAAGTGGATGATGCTTTGCAATATGATACGCTGCTACCTCTCCAAAGCGCCCAAGTTCCACTCCATTAATAATGTCGTCTTTGGCACCAGTTGGAGAAGAGATACGATCCGCTTCAATCAATTGAACACGTAAACCATACAGATGCTGTTTGTGCCTACGATAAGGTAATAATGTAAATACCTCACCGCTCATTAAAAAGGATAGAAAAGCAAGCTGCTGCAATTCATAAAAGTTATGCATCTGCATCGCATCACACATTAGTGAATCTGCCCATAATGCAAATTCACGTTCCGCTTTTGTTTCCCACTCGTCCGCTTCCTCGTCAGACATCCCTAAAAATTCATAATCTATTTGTGCATTTAGCTTCAATCCTTCACCTACAATATTGGTCCTCATTGTTTTTATGGAACCTGTTGCTAGTGGCGTATTCATGTAGAGATCGCGTGAACGCTCTCGCAATGTAGGGAGGTTGTCGTCTATGTTTTCTTTTGTGCTGCCACCTTTAAAGCTCCATCCAATCATGGATTTTTTACGTTTACTAGCACCGCTATATGAGTAACCAGTATCCAAAATATCTAGTCGTTTACGTGCACCAATACGCTTTAGCGCACGCTCTGGCGAAACAATAGCAATTACCTTATCAATTGCATTCAACTTAGCTCACCACCATTCTATAAATCCCTCGGAACAATTCTTGTCACTCTTCGTCGCCCTCTACCGCTTGCAGACGCCTCTACCTTGACTAACTCCCTTTGCCAAAACTTAATCTGCTCACGCACTTGGGCAAGATTGGCTCGTTCTAAACGCTGATTATCAATTGAATAGCTCTGCCCTTTGGCAATAGCCTCCTCCGCATTGAGCCAAATTTGCAGTCTCTTCTTTACTTCCTCAACAGTAAACGCCATAACCTACTGCCCTTTCGAAATAGTTCTTCTTTTTTTCTTGCGTCTGACCGTTTGCGTAAACACGCTACCATTCAGTTTGTTGTCCTTCAAATACTTCAAATCAGGATTTAAAATACGCGTTACGTCTGAATGAGCCGATTGTTTTACCGGCCATCCCCAAGTTTTCATCCTCGAACGTTTCCATTCCCCATATAACGAATGACAGTGACATAACAACTGTTTTACCAGCACGAACAGAACCGTCGCAAATAAGACCATCCTTGTCCTTATGCGGTGAATCATCTTGCCACCATTTAAGTACTTTGAGTTGTTTTTGACTAAAAGGTTTGAAGTTGAATAGAGCAGGTTTCTTTCGCTTACTCATTCCAATTCACTTCCGTTCCTTTCAACGCCTCTAAGAAGCCATCATCCTCAAACTCGTCTTCATCGTCGCTATTTTCTTTACGAATAGCAATTTTAGATAGCTCGATGTCTGTTTTGGTTTTCTCCATGTCGAGTTGCATTTTCTCCAATTTCAAACGACGCTCGTCATCAGCATCCGCCATCTCAACAAACTGACGAATAGAAGAACGCAACTCCCCAATTGCTCTTGATTGAGCAGTGAGTAGTTGCGCCTGACGTTCCCATGCGAATTGGAAGTTGTATTCTTCTTCGATTGTAGCTTGCTCCATGCCACCACCCTCTTCTTAAGAACGTGGGGAGTATTCGTATTTCGCTTTTTTGAGCTCCTTAATCATTTCACCTTTATCGGTAACATGCATAATTCGTTGAGCTCGAATAATAGCAGCATACTGAATCTGTATTTGATCCCAGATTAAATCAGCTGGGGAACGTTCGTTCATCGCTTCCATGATTTCAAGTGTTTCTTCGGGTAGAAACTTAGCAAAGAAACCATGAGTTACTACATTCTGATTTTGCTTAGGTGCTCCATGCCCCTTAGCGTTGCTGTTGCCAGTCTGAGCCCCTCGACTTCGTTTAGTAACGTTACCATTGGATTTAGTAACGTTACCTTTCAAATGGTCATCCCATTTATCTTGGTTCTTCCACTTACGTATCTGCGAATCGGATAACTCCAGTTGCTCGGAAATGTCCTTCAATAACATTTGCCCTTTGCTTTTAAGCCACATTTGAAACGCTTCATCACGTTTCGGATTCCTCGGTCTAGCCATATCTCATAACCACCACCTCCATCATTTGTTTGTTTTGTAATTACCCCCATTATGCTAATAGCTTTGTAAAAATAAAAAAAGTCATCTCCGATTCGGAAACGACTTAATAGCTCAATCACACGAAGAACCTCCAGAATCACTGTCACTCGAAGTGGTGTCCGAACAATCATTTCTGTCTGTGTCTTGTAGCGAAAATACTGAACCTGTTGAAATAAAATCAGTTGTATTATTACCCGAATAGTTAGAACGGCTTCGGTTTGAAGAACTATAGTTATTACTTCTTGTCTTTTTCAAAGTAGTCAAAATCCCCACCATCATGACCAAAAATATAATTACAATAAAAAACTCCAATCATTACACCCCCTTTGGATAACAGTTTAATTTTACCATTAAAATATAACTTAATCATTACCTTTCACTCTCAAAAGTAAGCACCGGTCGTTCTGAAGTAGAGGGGGAAACTGCACGATGTTTACTTTTCAGGGCAAAATAAAACACCCACATTAAGTGGATGCTTCAAAACTTTTAATTTTATAAAACACTGAATTGTATTACTTGTGCCATGTTAAAGCACCACTTCTTACGTCCTTCGTTTGAACAAAAAACCTCTCCATTTTTCATCATGTTTCCTATTTTTTCAATAACATCATTTTCACTAGCACCAGAAACATATATATCATGTGCTGGACCTACATTAAAAACTATCCTCACTTTAAACTCCATAATCCTCACCTCCCACTCCATCATAGAGCAAGGAGACTATACAAAACCTCAATAAGTTTTTGATATAAAAAAGACGTCACTTGGACGCCTTCAATGTTTTATCAATATCTTCAATCAATCGATCAACACAATCTTTAGTGATTTTTGTACTGCTCATGGCTTTACTGTTGTTAAGTCTAAGATTCTCACTATGCGATGTTCTATTCGCGAGATTTGTCAATTCTATTGTAATATCTTTTGCCATAAAATCACCCCATTAACAAAATAGCACAAAACTCACTATTCATCATTATAAATTTTAGGTATTATTTCACTCTCGAAAGCAAGCACCGTTCGTTCGTGGTAAGGGGTAGACCACCGATGCTCACTTTTCAGGGCAAAATAAAAACACCCAAAAAGGGTGTTAAACATATTGATAATCTTGATCTAAATACAACCTAACTTTCCATTCATTTGACACTTATAATATTGTATTTAAAAAATAGTGTTATTCCAAAATTCATAACAAAATGAACAACAATAGGCACAAGAATATTATTTGTTTCAAAATACACCCAGCCAAAAATCAAACTTGGAATACTAATATTGAACAACATTAAAGGCTTCTTAAAGTATTGAATGTGAAACGCTAAAAATAATAAAGTAGTTACGATAATAGACAACCATTGATTTTCAATAAAAATAAAAATCAAGTTTTGAATAATCCCTCTAAATAATAGTTCCTCAAATAAAGCACCTAAAAACATAAAAACAAAAATATTAAAAAATGAGTAGTTTTGATAAGTCTTATTCGTATCGTCTATGTAATTTGAGGGAGTAAATTTCGTTAAAACTACACCAAATAAAAGTAAAGCAAGTGATGTGATAATTACATTCATTATCATATTCAATGGTTGATCGAATGATAAAAAATCTTGAAATGTTACTACTTCATAAACAGTAAGAATAAAAATTACAGCTAAGCAAATAAGCGAAAATGAAGTGAACACTGTAATAGCGTCTTTTAATTTAAATTCCTTTTTTATTTGAATTCTTTCGCTTTCCATATAACCCCTACTTTCGATAATATTAGCAAACTACATTATATTACCACATCATCTTAAGGAGTTAACTTTTTGCTCTCAAAACCACACCAAGTACAATACGGTCGTCGCCACTTTGGCTAAAAAGCTGTCGCTCGCTTAATAGGTCATGGCGTACTGGGCTCTGCATTGATTTGATGCAGTTTTCAAAGCACAAGAAAAAGCCTTACCGTGCTAGGTGTAAGGCTTTTTTCGTCTATTATTCTATTGTGGTAAAACTGCCGATAGCTCACTCTTCAGGTCGTTGAAGTTTGAAAGAACAACCTAAGTTCCTATTAATCTAATGCAAATCCCCTAGAACCATCAACTGCTAACGCCATAGCTAAAGCGTAGAATGCTCGACGAGCTCCAGCACAGTTAGGAGATTCTTTATCGGTAGTAGTAAGATCTGTAGCAGAATCAACCGTTCCACTTGTATTTGAAGCATCGGCTAATATATCTAAGCGGGCTAAATCCCATAAGCCAGAACGACCGTGCGATGGAAACTTACTTTGACCATGTAATGCTTGACCAACATCAAGTTGATGTTTAATTGCTTTTGATACTTTATTATCCATACTTGCTAAACCTTGCCCTGTAATTCCAGGGTAAACATTAAACAATCCAACCATAGCTTGATTAATTCCCTCACCTTTATTAGGCATTTGCCACGGATTTTTAATTAACTCGGCTGAACCTAACATGGCATTCTCCGGAATGTACATTCCCCAATATTTAGCTTGGCTAAACGAATTACTAACTAAGGTATTATTAATAGTTGAATAGTTATCAAAAATATCCTTGTAGGTATTAATTAACTGAGTAACCATTACTCCAGAATCCGAATCTATATTCGGAACAAGGCTGTGCCATGATGATGCTGTTGGATTTTCAATTAAACTTGCATAAATTTGCAAGAATGTTATTGCAAATGCATTATATGCTGGAGAATCAAATCGAGCACGTAGCATATTATTTGTCAGGTTTACATCCGAAAACCCATGAACCGGAAGAACTCTTTTCGCAGATAATGAATCATTATAGGGCTCTTGCTGGAAACATCCTTTAGAAGCATTAGCCACGGAAGTATTAGAACCCCATTGAGTATAGCTAAGAACATCTCGGATTGCATTTTTCAGGTTATGTGCAGGATCTAATGAAGCTTCAGTCTCATTAACCTTTACATCATATACATGCGCTGCCATCCAACAAGCAACAGCGTTCAGTGAAGAATTAAGAATAAATCGTTCGTTTTTAGTATTAAAATATGCGTGATGATTTATATAATCTTTACCACTTGTACCTGATTGAATACCCGCAAACGTAACTTTTCCCGAATCATCAAGAACCGTTGGGTTGTCTAAGTATTTTTTCTGAGGATCAGTTGATAAATCTGCTGTAACTATCCAGTATCCAATTTGACCGGAATAAGGACCAGTAGCAAAACGGTACGATTTTTCTGAATCATCGTATGTCCAAGCAGACGGAGTTCGATAATGCATTAAAATATGGTATTCTTTGGAGCTTAATACTTCATTAGCAAAATGATCTCGGTATTGCTCTAACAATGCATCAAGATTAGAAAATGATACATCGCTCTGAGATTCATCTAACTTCTTAAGCATTGCTGCACCAAGATAAATTAAGCCTGCTAGTTGATCAATTGGATTCGTTGGAAAATTAAAAGCTTTATCGATAAGTTTTGGAATAATAGTATTAACAATTTCCTTGTAAACTGCATCACGTTCTCCAGCTTGAGCCTTTTGTTGGGCGAACTGAGCACAGAACATCATTAATTGTCCAACACCTTGTTGAATTGGAGAAGAATTGAATGTTTCACTTGAACCATTTAATAAATAGTTTTGGATAAATTTTCGCACTCGAGGATATCGACCTTTATCCTTCATATAAGGATGTTTTAAAGATGACTGCTCAGTAGGTAGTAGAAACGCTTCTGCGAAGGCATGACCTTCTTGCAAGGGTGTAAATTTAGTCAAATCAAATCACTCCAATTTTCCTGTTTTTAGCCTTTTATATTAATTAAGATACCTAATCTTTTTAAAATATAGGCCGGCCATGTATGTCATGCTCCGAACGAACTTGCTCGGCGCTGGTCGGTCGTCGGTCTGTCTTTCCCTAATAATTAGTATTTTCATAAATACCAAGGGAAGAAACATTTACCTGTCCGACCTCCCCTTTAGTTTACAAGATGAATTTTTAAATACCTAATGTGTAACGTATATAACGTTTGTAACATCTGTCACATTTGTAACATGTCCAATATGTGTAATCATTAATGCTACTAAATGCTTGTGGATCTGCAAACTGATGTTAAAAGTACTAAACGAGTTTTCATAATAAAATATCCATTTATTAACTTTAAAGGTTATAATAAAGTATAAAAAATACTAAATTAAACCTATTTCAAATTTAACTAAAGTGTTTGATTTGAAATATTTTGTAATTAAGGAGAGTTATTGATGAAAATTCAAACCAGTAATACATTAAATTATTTGAAAACAGAGGTAAATAAAAATATAAAAAATGAAAGTCTCTTAGATTTATTTGGAATTAAAAATATACATAAAGACAAAGACAAAGACGAAAACGAGGAAAAAATCAAACCTAAATTCGAAACCAGATATGAAGATGGTTATATACGTACATATCTTGTGAAATCGAATGGACAAAAATTAGTTAGATTACTTGTTAGGGAGGTTAAACAAACCCAAGAAAACATGAAAGAGTCCATAGATTTAGAGGATATGTTGATACAAGAGCTTGAAAAGTTATCTAATCCAAAAAAATATGAACAGAATACTTCTATTTTTGAAAAAGAAAAAATTATTTTTAAATATAAAACAGGTATTTGAGGACGATCAATATAAACCAGATTAGAAATGATTATTAATTTGCGTGAAGGTTTAACAGATACCTAATAGAAAGCTTATTTATTGCCACAATCTGCTTTACAATGTTATCTTTAATACGTTTAATACTAGTTGCCGATAAAGCCATGTGCTGACCTATCCAGCGCTGGGATTTACCGTCTAACATCCAGTTCAACACTTGTACTTCTCTAGCACCAGTAACCTTATCTAGTAGCTTCTGAACCTCTAACAGTTTCTTCTCATAATCTGCAACACGTTTAATATTTTTCGAACGTCTAATAGCCTCCTGCATAATCGGATCGCCTACACCACCTACTGCTTTTGGTAGTGTAGCCTCGATTCCATACTGAGCCGTTTTTGCCCCAACGACCATTTCTGCTCGCATTTCTTTGATGGCGTTAACCATCCAATGGTAGTCGGTAATCATTGAATCTAACTTATCTTGCGTAAATGTTAATACTTGCCCTTGTCTATTCATAGTTTTGCCCCCTATGATATAATGATGTTGTCAATGCACCATCAAAGGGCATAAATCAATCTAGGCTGTAGCGTCTCCACACGCTGCAGCTTTTTTATGTTACAATTTACACAAATCACATATTGAGGTGATTTCATGGAAAACGTTAAACTAGTTTGTAAAGCTTGTGGTGGTGATTCCTTTACAACCGGTCAAGTTGGTGGTGAAACTAGTCAAGGTAATGTTAGACCTATAGGGTCTGTATTTGCTGTAGGATCCCCATTCATTTTTAGTTTTTGTAAAAATTGTGGTGAAGTAGCTTCAATTAAGGTTGCAAAGCCGCAAAAGTTCAAATAGGCACTTTTGACAGCTGTAGCGTCTGATCACGCTGCGGCTTTTTTTATGTATAAATAACCTTAATTTGTACACACTGCATATTGAGGTGTTTTAATTGACTACATTCGGAAAATACTTATATATTACTTTTTTTGTAACACTATTTTTAGTTACAACGGCTTTGGATTATTTCAATAATGGTAATTGGACTTTACTCGAAAACACCTTCTATTCCTTTTGGGTAGCAAGTTTATTATTCATACTATTACTATTTAGAAGTAGAAAAGATGGAACAAAAAACTGAAACACTTTTAAGTTATCTGAACATTCTATTTACATATCCATCAAAATATATTAAGCTGTAATTGCGTTTACTTTTGTTTTAGGTATTCCTTGAGTAAGTCTCTCGACTACTAAACTTACTCAAGGCTTCCTCCTTAATTTACTCAAATTGTTCACTAACCACTCATGATTTTCACTAATTCATTAAATTCCTCTTGTGACATATTGTTTGGAATAAAACGCTCAACTACCTCACTAAATGGCTGCAGGTAATTCACTAATGTGTCTTCTGCATCAGCTCGATTTTTCGTTGTACCTGTTACATTGTTTAAATATTCTTCACGAGTCATATTATAATGTGTTACTGTATCGACAATAGTTGAAAATCGACAATATAATCCGTTTGGTGCTGCGCGATAAACGCTCCCATTTTCTCACTCCTTTACTTCGTGCGATTTGCTCATATTGTTCAGAAATTAAAGCTCAAATAACTTCTCTTAGCATCTTCAATTAACTTCCAAACATCGCAATTTTGGAACAGTATCTTTCTAACACTTTGATATACTGGTTTTACTGCAAGAATTGCCATGCAGTTGGAGGGATTTTAATGGACACAATGGAAACTTTGCAACATATTCTGGAATTTATTGACGAACATATTACAGACAATATAAACCCAGATATTTTAGCTGCACACGCGGGGTATTCAACTTGGCATTTCTGCCGAGTATTCCAATGGGGTACCGGATATTCGGTGATGGCCTATGTACGGAACCGCCGCCTTGCCTTTGCCGCACATGAACTTTCTTCTGGCAAGCGAATTCTCGATATCTCAATGGAATATGGGTTTGAAACTCACTCTGGTTTTAGTAAAGCTTTTCGACGTTATTTCGGCTGTTCACCAGGAACCTACCGCTTACATGCGCATTGTGATCGTCCGTTCCCACCAAGTCTTCCCGGCACTTACAAATACTTGATTGGAGGAATTATTATGGAACCCAGATTTGTTACACTACCCTCTATAAAACTTGCTGGCTTTGCCATCAAAACGACTTCAACTGCTGGAGAAAACTCCAAAACAATCCCAGCTTTTTGGAACGACTATATGAGCGGTGGAATGATGGAAAAACTTCACGCAGAAAACTTTATCAAAAAGCACGATGAATACGGTGTATGCTTTCAGGAAGACCCGACGACCGGAGAATTTGAGTATGTTATCGGCGTTGAACGGATAGACGGTACAGAAATCCCTGGCGAATATCATGTTTGCGAAGTACCACCCGCAACTTATGCAGTATTTTCATCACCACCTAGCGATGCACCGAACTTTGTTGCTGCAATTCAGGGCACATGGAATTACATTTTTAATGAATGGTTTCCTAAGTCTGGTTACGAGTACGCACCAGATTGTAATGACTTTGAACTATACGACGACCGTAGTATGCCTGATGAAGGGAAAATTTGCGACATCTATATTCCAGTAGTTAAAATGCAAAAATAAAGTCAAAATAGAATTGAATGGTACAAAAACGGATGCCTATAGTTATGTGCATTCGTTTTGCATTTAATAGGCCGATTTAGATTGTTTAAACAGCTATTGATACACTTTTTTTACAGTATTTCTCGCCATTGCCATCCCCCTTCTCCTGGACAATATTTATCGATTACTAAACTACATTGGCATAAGCAATTTCGCACAATATGCCGCACTCTCCCATCACTTCATCTTCAATTCTGCCTCGTTCTGGGTCTAACTCGTCTAAGTAAATCCCTTTAATACACGTAGCGCCTATTTCTCTTTCTAGTGCAGCCATTTCGTTAAAACTTGCTGGGAAATGTTTACGAATCATATTCCAATAGCCCATACCGCCTTTAACACAACCGACACAGTTATTATTACGAAAGCCCAACTCAACATTAAAGGTCGTTTAATTCCCAATCGTTCAAGTAACCCATGTACTTCATCTTTCGTCAGCATGGCATCAATCAAAGGAAATACATGTTCATGTTCTGGTGTTGTTTGTAATAGCCGTTCTGCTCGATGTTTTTCCTCACTGTCATAGCCCCATACATAGCGCAATAAATCATCTTGTGTCTGCTCCCACCGTTGTCTTACTTTGCGCTTTAATTCACTCGTACATGGAGCACCAGATGGTCCATTGATATATCTACGTTTTCGTATAACTTCCACAGCACTATGAGTTTTTTCATTTTTTATTATTGTGAATTTACGTCCAATTGCTTTCTCACAATCTTTCAAAAATCTATAAGTGTCTGGGTGTTGTTCTTTCACATCAATGAAATAGATTTCGTCTATTTGATCTTTCAACAAAAAGATTGATATAAAGCTACTTACACCACCACTAAACCAAGCGATAGTTTTCATTTTCACTTCCCTCCTAGCTGCACAATATCTTTCAAATAAGAATTACCGTGTTCAGTTAATATTATTTTCTAACCATTCAATAGCCATCGAATAGCCTTCTTCTAAGCTATCAACTGAATAATCCCAAAGTTCTTCATCATCTTTATCAATAACGAAAGAATAGGTGAAATGAGGCATATCTCCTGCGATTACTTCTTTACCGTAACCATTCTCGAATTGATTAAGGATTAAATACTTAATTTGATAACCTTTCTGAACCCAATCATTTGCACGTTGCAATAAATCCATTCATTTACCTCCCCAACTGCACAATATTTTTCAACTATTCATTTTTCCATTCCCATAAACTTAGTTGTCCTTTAGCTGCTATTGGCTCGGTTAATACTTTCAAGTTACCTAATTCCCATGCATAACGACCTTCTGTGTAGTCACCGAATGCCACTTCTAAACCATCAACTGTTTTTCCTTTGCTTAGTATGGATACATAGCCTAGCGTAGCCTCTACTCTGTAGCAATCTAATAATTCTGTTGTTGCAAGTACAACGCCTGTTGGAAGGTCTTTGTATGAAGTAATTCCATGCTCTTTCAATACACCTTTAATCCATGAATCCTCACACGCCTCCTTATCCACTGATTTCCCGGCATGAATTGCTAAAGGCCCGCTATACTTTGTCTGCCAGCTACGTGTTTCAAATCTTTTTTCACCTAATGCAATAAGTGTTGCCCAGGGTTGTTTTATCGTAATGGCTTTCAAAATTACCATCCTTTCTGCACAAAATCTTTCGATTAATACTCATATTGTGCAGTAATTGAATCAATCTATATTTTCAAACATTCCCTAATTATGTTATCCTTATATAAGTTATTAACCTATATATTAGGAGTTGTTATGCAATGAAAACAGACGGTACACATTCTAAAATTGGATATATAATATTTATTTTAGGTATCTTCTTGCTTGTAAGCGGAACAGGCAGATTATCTGGTCCCCTCGAATACAATTCATTTATTCCAAATAAATCTATTGCAATAATATTCATTTTTATTGGGCTTTCTGTTGTATTCAGTTCATTCTTTATAAAACCCCGAAAAGATCTATAATTTTTCTGAACACTATTTATCGATTAAAGATTAGACATATCATCTTTTAACCATTCGGTTTCACCTTGTTCTTCTTGTATTTCTAACGGTTCTTTTTGGTCTAACATATGCCAGTAGTCCATAGCAGAAGGCTCTAATTTTTCAAAATACTCTTGAATTGTGTCCTCATAAACTTCAATCCAGCTTAAAGTGTTTGGATCGCCTGTTAATTCCACTAGATGAAATGCCTCTGCTCCAGCGATCATATTGTATTGAATATCTTCATCTACATACCATTCAGAACCTACTTTGATTGTTTTGTAAGATTCGGTTGATGCACCATGTTCATCATAAATTTCTATATCAAACGATTTTATACATGTATATTTTTTCCAAATCAGCAACTCCTCCTTCTGAACAATATCTTTCGATTAATCTTCCCAGACATCTAATTCGCCTGTCATATATTTTCTAGAAGTTTGCAATCGCTCGATTAAAACATCTAAACTGGCTACGTTTTGAAAGACTAAATGCACTGGATAATCCACTAAATCAACTTGTTTTTCCTCGTTCTTCACAAAATGCCCTATTGGATGTGGCTCTTGTTCACGGAATGTTACAATCCCTTCTGTCTCGTTATTAGTCAATCCAGAGCCAATGTTAATGTCACCCAAACCGAATCTAACGGTTAATGTATTGTCATTGTTTTTTATGATTGGCAATTCTTTCACCCTTCCTGCACAATATTTATCATGAATTTCATATAACTCAGATGTTATAGAGTTAAAAACTAGTACAAACGTTCGTATGTTGCTATAATTATCTTATTCTTAAAAACAAAAGGAGTTTTGCCTTATGAGTCAAAGAGTTGACTACTATAATGTTGCACCTGACGCTATGAAAATTATGATGGATATGGAGAAATACACTAAAAAGTCTACAATTAATCGAGCAACTAGGGAACTTATCAAAATTAGAGTCTCTCAAATTAATGGCTGTGCGTTCTGCATAGACATGCATACTTCCGATGCTCGTAAAATGGGTGAAACCGAACAGCGTATTTATTGTTTAAATGCTTGGAATGAATGTACTTTTTATACACTTGAAGAGAAACTTGCTCTAGTATTATCTGAACATATAACTTTAATTCCTAATAAAAGAGTTCCCGATGACCTATATAACCGAGTACGTGAATACTATAACGAAAAACAGTATGTTGACCTTGTTCTAATCATCAATCAAATCAACAGTTGGAATAGAATTTCTATTGCAATGGGGAATACAGCAATTGAAAAATAATAACTCTTTAACGAACATCTAAAGGTGTTCGTTTTTTCTCCCTTTGTTTCGCAATTTCTTTCAATATTTCAATATCTTATAAAATCTGTATAATAAAATTATAATATTTAGCCTCTGTAGCTTTAGAAGGGAAGAGCGCCGGAAAACATTGTAGCTGCCGGGTCGCAAGGCAAGGGTTTCAGAAGCACCGAAAAGCAAATGAGCTGAGGCGGGTGAAATTCCTAGCCGGTGAAAGTCCGTAGGGAAGCGTGTTCCCCCTAGCCTATGCTTACGAAAGGAGTGCGGGTTCGAATCCCGTCAGAGGCATTATTCTCCTAGTACACAAAATCTTTCAACTAATCTCATATATATTTTAATTGCTGCCACTGATCTTGTGGGAGCTCTACCGCTACATCTATACCGTACTCTCGGATGTTGATAAACCAATGAAGCGGGTAACGACCCTGTGGTTGTTGCAATGCTGCAGCAGCATAAAAGTAGCAATCTGATTTACATGAATAGCAATTATTGATAGCAGTTATAAAATAATTTCCTAATTGTGCGCCATAAGAATTACGACGCCATATCAGTTCCGCTTCATATATTTTCCCTTTGTCTAGTCGAGGAGGCTCAGCTGGTTGTACCGGTTCCGGCGGCCATTCTTCCACTGCTTCGACGGCAACTCCTGCGACGATCTCAAAATATTTTTTTTGATACGTGCCGAAGTGTGAACCTGGGCGCGAGAAGCGACTAGCGTGGTATGCCGGTCCATGCGGATAAAGGAAATATGTTTCACCTACAACAAGATTCGACTTATCCGGTGCATTTATGCATAGTCCCTGCATTCAGCACACTCCCGTCAGTAAGCTCAACATCGAAAATGGTAATTTGTATCTTCCTAAATTCCGCATCAGCCGCTTCTTCTTTCGATTTCCGCTTACATACTGGGCCCATACCGGCAGCTTGGGATTTTTCAGATTTCAGTTTGAGTTACAGCGTCCACATAGCTTCATAACTTAACCGCTCCTACTGGGTTAAATGCAACATTAAGAGCAGACAACATGCAAGAGTTTCACATGATGGAGGTTATCCAAGGTTTTTTCACAACATTAAACAGTGGGGTTAGCACTGCTAAAAAAAATCAAGTTAAGCCAATATCAACTCCAATTATTGATACACCTAACAGGAAACCTGTATCAAACGAAACACATGTTGACTCCAGATGCCATTTTAAAGTGACTTTTTATTTTAAAGCATTAGCAATTTCGTTTATCCAGTGTTTTCCACCACAAACAACAAAAGTTGTATTATTTTCGGCCGTATCAAAATTATTAATTCTTTGAGATATAAGGAGATTTAATCCTAGATCAGTTCGATCTATTCCACTTAATTTTAATTCCCAATATAAATTAGGATTTATGTTCAAAGCATGGGCACAAAAAATAATTCGTTGTTTTAAGAAAGCCCTGTCTCAAAATTATGAACTGAACCCCGAATAGTGGACACTTTAAATAGTGACCCTATTCGGGGTTTTTTGTTCATTTCACAAAAAAATCTCGTTATACTAAAATATACGAAATTAAGAACGGGAGAAATTAGCATGAGTAAAATCATTTTTAACGAACATCAGATACGACAAATAGAAGCGAATCGATTTGTAGCATCTGTATCAGATCGTTCTAT
>NZ_JBIWEY010000038.1:0-42084 GCF_044762775.1 Lysinibacillus sp. NPDC096418 | reverse complement strand
TGATGATGGGTCAATGGTCGTTGACACTCATGCATCATACTAGAGGGCTCCTTTTCTTTCAAGACCTCGAACATCCTTCAAACAGGAATGCTGCTCCAATAATAACTCAAGCATAGATGATCCTATCTTCTTTCTTCAAAAATTCCCTACTTCTAAATTGATAATAAAGTAAAAGTGACGCAAGGTCACTTTCTACTAATTTCAACATAATACTGCGTAAAGGTTGAAAATGACCTTACGTCATTTTGTATGATTGGCGTAAGGAGGTTTATTTTATGTTAAAACAATCTGTCATGAGAAAAGGTGGGAAGCGTTAATAAAGAGTCGATAGAAGATGTTGTGGGGATCTCCAAGTACCAATGTTAATTTCCTACCAAGCGATAAAAGTGAATTAGAAATATATCTAACGGCTTGTGATAACGGACCAAGTGCGATAATTGAAGATTTTTATTATTGGAGTTTGAAGGAGAGATACAATTATGATTTCAGTTAATCGATTATTTAAATCATTTGAACAAGGTCAACAAAAGATAGAAGTGCTAAAAGGTATTGACCTCTCTATAAAGGAAGGTGAGTTTATAGCAATAATGGGGCCTAGTGGTTCGGGTAAAAGTACGCTACTACAACTATTAGGTGGTTTAGATACACCATCATCTGGCCAGGTGAAAATCCAGGGGAAAGATTTTTCTGGAGTAACTGAAAAGCAAAGAACTATCGTAAGGAGAAAAAATATCGGATTTATTTTTCAGAATTATCAATTATTGCCTACGTTAACTGTAGAAGAAAATATCGGTTTTCCACTTCATGCAGATGGTAGGAAAGACAAAAACATTAAAGAGAAAATAAGGGAAATTATAAAAGAAGTTGGTTTAGAAGGTTTTGAAAAGAAACCCCCTAATCTTTTAAGCGGAGGACAGCAGCAAAGGGTATCTATAGCAAGAGCTTTGATCCACGAGCCGAAAATACTATTAGCTGATGAACCAACAGGAAACCTAGATAGGAAACGAGCCAAGGAAATACTGGATTTATTAGCTAAATTCAACAAACAAAGAAAACAGACAATTATTATGGTGACCCATGATATTTTCGCAGCTGGTTATGCAGATAAAATTATTTTGTTCAAAGATGGATTAATTGAAACGGAAGTAACTAGGGAGGATCATGGCTATGCTGAATATTTGGCTAGTTTCTTGGCGTAACTTAACAAAAAATAAAAAAAGGTTTTTCTTTACACTCATTGCAGTAATGCTTGGTATCCTCTTAACAACTAGTATGCTGGTTGCTAATAACACTATTAAAGATACATTTAGGTATTATGAAGAAATCTATGCAGGGGATGCTGATTATTGGATATTAAGCAAAAATTATTCTTTCTCCGAAGATGAGGTAAAAGAAATAAAGCAGCAGGATATAGTATCAGATAGCTTAAGTGTCCTTGATAAACAAGCATTGGTGGAAATAAATCAAACTAAAGCTCCGGCTGAAACGTCAGTTAGAATAACGGGTGTCAGTGATATAGAAAGTAACCTTTTAAAGCTCCCATTAATAAAAGGGAGTTTGAAAGGTAACGGTATAATTATACCTGAGACTGCAGCAAAACTATGGGGTAAAGATATAGGAGACACTTTAACATTTAAAGGGTTGGGTAAAATAGAAGTAACGGGGATTGTTGGCTTTACATCTTGGCTTGCTAGTCCTAATAATTGGAATGATGCTAAAGGTAGATCCTTTAGAGTTATGATGGATTTAGACACTCTTCAAGATTGGACTAACCAAGATAATCAAATAAGTTATATACGATTACAGCATAAAGATCGCGATAATGAAAATTGGTTATCGAATTATCAAGAATTATTACGAGGGACATCACTATATGTTCAACCTGTTGTTATTGATGATTTAAGGAATAATGACGTAGAAGGTCTATACGCGGTCTTTTATCTAGTAAGTATTCTCTCCCTCTTTATAAGTGGATTCATAATATTTAATATGATTTATTCAAGTGTAATTGAACGAAAAAAAGAATTTTCTGTTATGAAGAGTCTTGGATATACAAATTTTAACGTATTTAAACTAGTTTTGATTGAAGTCTTGTTACTTTCTCTTTTAGGTACTGCTTTTGCATTACCAATTGGTGTTTTATTCGCAGATTTGTTTGTAGAGATGCTTTTAGGAATCTTTCAAGATACTATGGTTTACACTCTCAATTGGAAAAGCGCAACAATTTTATCAGGATTAATCGGAGTCTTATTTCCAATAATGATTTCTGGAATACCCATGTATATTGCTTTTAAAACTCCTATAGTACACGCAATGCGAAATACAAATCAAACTTCTAGATTTAGAGTGAAAATTCTTAGGTATTTATTAGGTATTATACTTATATTACTAAGCTTTGTTGATAGTTATTTAGGTTATATATCCTTATTGTTTGGGGTGGTATTCATATATCCATTGGTGATGAGGATCCTTGCAAAAATTCTTGCACCAATGATAGAAACAATGCTTGGCTATCCAGGAAAATTATCTGTTAGTAACATAAAAGTGAATACTAATCGAAACGCTAATACATCAGCGATGTTAGCAATAAGTATTGCTGTAGTAATTTTTTTAGGTTCAGCTTTAGAATCAATCCCTTCTGGATTCGAAAAGGAGATTCGCCAGACTTTTGGAGGGGATATTCAAGTACAGTTTGAAGAACCAGTAAATGAAGAAATTATTAATAAGGTAAATAGTTACGCTGGAGTAGAAGGGGTTGAATGGTTCAGAGAAACAATGGTAACCTGGAAAACCGTTGAAGATGAGTATAGAGAGTTCTATGTTATGAGTACACCGTCTGAAAATACTGAAGAATATCAACTCTTTGAAGACCCAGGCATTAATCTTTCATCCAACGCTATACTATTAGGTGAAAGAGCGTTTGATGAATGGGGTGGGGAAATGAATGATTACATTACTATTAATTCTCCTTCCGGTACAAGAGAATATCAGGTAATAGGGAAAGTTAATACTTCTCAAGATGGAGGATATGTTGGATTTATATCAGAAAATGAGTTTAGAGAAGGTTTTAACTGGGATGTAATTCATACAATTATGATTAATATCAGTGATTCGGGGGCTCCTTATACATTGCGTGAAAAATTAAACGCTGATTTTGCAACTTACATTTCTACTGTTACATTAGTAGAAGATCAAATTAAATCTTCTCAAAGCTCCTTTGATGGAATGAATGAAGTGATGCAATTTTTATTGATAATTGTGATTGCCCTTTCCAGTATAGGTATAAGTAATACATTATTGATGAATACGATGGAAAGAGTGGGGGAAATTGGTGCGATTCGTGCGATCGGGTTTACCACTAAACAAGTCAGAACAATGATTATAGGAGAAGGTTTAGTAGTAGGTGTGGCAGGAATAATTATGGGGGTTTTATTGGGCCTATTTGTAGTATATTTAAACTCTATCTCAAACACCTCTGCAATGCATATGCCATTTATTATCCCGTGGGGCAATGTAGTTTTGGCAATTACGGCCGGGATAGTATTATCTCTAATTGCCTCAATTATACCATCCTATATTGCAGCAAGGGTTAATCTTCTAAGTGCATTAAAAGAAAATTAAATAATGATATGGTTCCCCTATGGAAGACACAAAAGTCTGTCTACTATAGGGGATTGTTTATGGGAAAGAAGCGCAAAACTTGAAAGCTATCTTTGATCAATTTAATCTGAAATCTTTTATAAAAACCTTGAGGGGGAAGAGAATGCAAATATTCATTCCATTACCTGAGAATACTTTTACTTATCAAGAATTAAATCAGTACGTGGTCAACTAAAATGATTGCTACAAAAAATTACCACTTCTAAAACAGAACATTTGTGCGTATAATGTATACAAACAAATGTTCTGTTTTGTTGTGGAGGGAGAAAAATAATGAAAGGTCAGTTAATAAAAGCGATGCAATGCAATCAGTTAATATACATGATGTACATTTCAAAGTCTGGAGTCTCACGAAAAAGTGTATCCCGAAACAGACAAAGCATACTTTTATTATCGATAATGTTCTTACTATTGTTCCAGTTGTCTATAAAGAGCGAGGAATCATTGAATGTATGAAAACCTTCCTGAGCGTTCCATTATATGTATAGACATGAAGTCATTTTACGCTAGTTGCATAGCAATGCTTGAGGGTTTAGATGTCATGACAACCCCAATCGCAATCGTAGCTAATTTCACACAACCAGGTAGCGTGGTGCTAGCTGCATCGCCACCTATGAAGGAGCGGTTCAAGATAAAGACTGGAAATCGCCGGTTTGAAATACCAAAGCATCCAGACATAAAACTTTTTGAACCGAAGATGAGTTTCTTCATTGAAATGTCTATGGCTATTACCCGTCTTATTTCACAGTATGTACCTGCAGAGGCGATTCATGTATATAGCGTAGATGTTCTGTTATCATTGTGTAAACTATAGAATAATAGTTTACAATATATGTGCGAAGTTTATGAATAATGGATATCTTAATGATAGACAGATATACTTTGTGTATACGATTATTATTTCTTAAGATAGGGGTGTTTTTTTGAGGAATAAACAAGAAGATTATGGTATTAGGGTGGGAATTGCGAAAAATGGTGATGATTTAAGGTACATGATAACTGAGGAAGGGATTCCTATTCAAGATGCTTGCTTATGGCTAGATTTTGTAAGTATGAATAGTTATTTGACAGGTGAACGTTATGCATATGCTCTATTACGATTTTTTCGTTATTTAAAAGTTAATAAATTACATTATAGAGAAATAACCAGTAAAAAGGTCGTGGAAGAATATATTAAAGATCTTTTAGGATTAAATGAAGTAGTAATTAATTATGAAAGTCGCATGACGTTTACGGCTTTAAATACATATATAACTGTGTTAAAAGGATTTTATCATTGGTTAGAAGATGAAAAGAAAGTCACAGTAAATCCTGTCATGTTTAATAGTAAACGGAGCAAGCAAGCACCTCTAGTTAATACAAAACTACTTTATGGACAAATATGGCAATTTGATTTGGAGGAATCTATCCTATCAAGAGTGTTATATAGGAAAAAGCATAATCATCTAAAATGGTACACAGAACAAGAAATTAACAATATACTTTCTGAACTACCTACTTTAAGAGACAAGCTAATCTTTTCTATTAGCGTTGAAACTGGGATGCGTATTGGAGAAATCTTAGGATTAAAACTGGACCATTTTAATCCATTGGAATCATCTTTGGAAGTAGTCCGCCAGCCAAATATTGAAAATCGTGCTCAAGCCAAAACTATGGAACGTACCTTATACATTTATCAATCTCTTGCAGATATGATTCAAGCATATATTAGTACGGAACGAGAAGAAGTAGATATTTTTTATTCGGATTTTTTATTTTTAAATGCTAGGGGAGTTCATAAAGGGAAACCGCTAAAATCAAGAAATTTTCTCCGAATACTAAAAGATGCTGGTGAAAAAAGTGGTCTTTTAAGGTCTGAAATACGGACTCATAGTGGAAGAAGTACACGTGCGCAACACCTTATAGAGTTAATGAGAGATCAACCTGAAATAGGAATTACCAAAACATTCATTGATGAGGAATTAGGATGGCGAAGTGAACGTAGTATCAAAGCATACGAAAAAGGGTACTCGATGAAACAAAAGCGAAAAATTATGGAACGTATTAGCCCGGTGACTATAAAATCAGCAAAAGAGGGAAGTGAAAATGGAGATAATTGAGTTTTCGATAAATAACGGGAGTGGAAAATGTTGTATTATATCAATTAATAATGTGGAAATAACCATAAAAAGCAATTTAATTCCCTCCGGATTATTACGGGAATTTATATTAGAGTGTGAACAGTTATTGGTAACTCAAAATATTAATGCAATTAGATATCTACCCGGTAAATATGGACCTAGAGCTTTACATTTATTTCTTAAGCTATCTGAAAGTGCGTTTCAAGAAGAGTTTTACAATTGTTATAATAAATACGGGAGTTTGTTTTTGGAGAAAGGTGAATTTTATTCGATTAAGAAATTCTATGATTTTATTTCTCCAGGAAGTCCCATAACAAATAATATTTTCGATAGTTTTCTTCATAATGCAATGGAAAATTTTTACAATGAGATTGCACTTCCCTATTTAAGGATTGCATTTAACCAAAGATCGAAATTAAAAGTATATAACGTATATAAAACATTGCACTATAAAAGTTTTTTTTACCTTGCAACGGAAAAGTTACCTCATCACTATCTTGTTAGTTATCTCCATTTCTGTGCAAAGAAATGTTTAGAAAAGGGGGGAGGGATTAGCTTTACCGGGTTATGTAAGTTGGCATTTACTAGGGCAATACCAACTAACCATTTTGAAAAAACACAATTTATCCTAGTTATGGAGGTTGTAGATTATTGGAAAAATAAGTATTTTGAGGGAAATAGAGAATTTCAAATGAACAAAGGAAGCTCTAAGTGGGTCCTCCCTTACCTTGATATTCAGAATATTCGTTTAACTATTTTAGACTTTTCTAATATAAATTATCAATTGAAAATTGAATTTCAGGAATACCTGATTTTTATGTTTAAAAAGGGTGAAAATGTAAAAGGTCTAACAAGAAGGTTTTCACACTTATTTAGAGTAACTTCTTGTATGCAGGCGATTATGCCGGATTGTACTTCTTTTTTGAGTTTGCACTATGTGGAGGTATTACAAATATATGATAATCTTAAACAATTAAAAAGGGAAGATGGACGTAATAAGTACACTTTAAAAACAATCCAAG
This sequence comes from Lysinibacillus sp. NPDC096418, assembly GCF_044762775.1. NCBI lineage: Bacteria > Bacillati > Bacillota > Bacilli > Caryophanales > Bacillaceae > Lysinibacillus > Lysinibacillus sp. NPDC096418. The sequence continues at coordinate 35,282 of NZ_JBIWEY010000038.1, read as the reverse complement.
GTTCGATATCTGAAGCACGTCTTTTTTTTGACTGGTTAAAGCAACAAAATTCATTAGAATCATTAAAAAATCCTTTTCGTCAAATTAAATTCAACAATATTAGTTCTTATGTGAAAAATACTGAATATATTCCGGAGGAAGTTATTGAACAACTTTCTATAGCCATTAGTGATAGCCCTCTTTATGTACAACGTATATGGCTTATTATGATGAATACGGGGCTTAGAGTTTCTGAAGTTTTAAATTTAGAAGAAAATTGTTTAAATTTTAACGAAATAGAGGGTATATATTATCTAAACCATCTATCTTCTAAGACATTAAAGCATAGAAGACGTCAAGGCCTCGATGATTATCGAACTATCCCTCTCCTCAATTTAGCTGTTATTGAGATAATTAAACAACAAATTCAAGAGTCTAAACAGCTTCGCCTTATAGGTGAAACAAGCTATATTTTTTTGAAAATTTTTAATAATAGTCGATTAAATAGTCAACAAAATGTTACTAGACATCTAGCATCAACCATCGCAAGTTGTATTAATAATTGTATCAAGCGCCATAAAATTAAAAACGGTAATGGCGAAATTTGGAATTATACTAACCATCAATGCAGGAAAACTATAGCTGTGAATTTACTTGGCGAGGGGAGTTCCATTTCAGAAGTTGGAGAAATTCTTGGTCATATGGAAGAAAAAACAACTCGTGAATATTATCAAGATATAGATGCTATGAAAATCGCTAAATTAGATCAAAAACTCTTTGAACAGTTGTTTGACACTATCGATGAAAAAACTAAAAGTTCCTATAACCCTGTTGAATTAGAGCAGTTGAAAGTGGAAATAATGACTGGTGCACGAGAGACACCAGAAGGACATGGAAGTTGTGTGAAGCACGTTTCTTTTGGACCTTGTAAAAAGAGTTCCTGTGTAGGTTGCTCACTATTATTAACAGGTCCACAGAAATTACCTATGTGGAAAAAGCTTTATTCAGAGCAGCAAGCACATCTCGATAAAATGATTATTCTAATGAAGGCACAAGGGATTACTGATTATGAAAATTACCGAGATTATCAAGCTGAAAGACATCTCTTGACATTGTATGAGAGTACCATATCCAAAATTGAAAACTTTATTAAGAAAAGGACTAGTCTATGATAAAAAAACTTCCTGAAATAAATGTATTAAATGACAACAATAAAAATTTAAAAAAGTTATTATTAGGTAGATTACGTCAATTAGGAGACTTTAGTTTTACAGATGATTCTTGGTACTGTAGAAAAAGGCATAAAGATTCCTTAACCAAAGGGAGTTACACCCTTACTTTTTATCAAGTTCCTGACTTATATAAAGTTTGGGTTAAGTACTATGCGTTATTATGCGAATCTTCTGTAAGTAGAACAAATAAAAAATGCTTAAATATAGCAAAACTCTTGAAATTTATTCATGCACATTATCCAGGACTTTCTATAGATAAAATAAATAAGCAACATGTTAATGCATTTGAATACGAACTGAAGCTTTCGGATAGGTCGAATAATAATAAACAGTTTATTTATTCTTCTATACAAGATTTTTTTTCACAGTTATCGAATTTTAGTGAAATGCCAAATACAATACCTACTAGGAATATCAATCCTTTTCGTCAAGAGTCAAAAAAACATGATGATAAAATGATACCTGAAAATGTCGTTAGGAAATGGGATAGGGCTTTCAAAGATGAATCTCTTAATATTCCACTTGAATTTCGTACTTTGTATTGGCTTTTGCGATCCTTTCCCAATCGAATTACAGAAATATTATCGATGGAACGAGATTGTCTAAAATCTTTTTATAGTGAATATGTTATTCGTATTCCCACATTTAAGCAAAATGGTGGCTACGATAGGGGTGAATCAAAGCTCATTCCTGTTATTTATAGTGGACATGGTAAATATGTAATTGATTTAATAAAAAGATTACAGCTTCAGACTGAACAACTTGCTACTTTTCCATCATCGCCGGAAGTTAATAAGGAGTATCTTTTTGTAGTTCAGTATTGGATATTCTTTAATAACAGTGGAGACATCGGAATTCGATTCGACCGACGTTATAAAGGAAAAGTGACAAATTGGACAGGTGTGAAAATAAATAGATTACTAAAGCAAATTGCTGAAATTTTAAATATTCTTGACGATAATAATGAGTTAATAATCCCTACTACTCATCAATTTCGTCATAATGCCGTAACAGATCGCCAATATGTCGTGGGATATACTACAGAGCAAATTCGTCGTCTAACTGGTCATAAAAATGAGGCAATGACAAAATACTATACACATCAACTTATTAAGCAACATAAGGAAATTCATTTGAATATTTCTGGGCTGCGTAGCCCTAAAAATAGTCCGTGTGAATTTCGAGGTAAAATTTTGAATCTAGATAATCGTACAATTCAACAACTATCTAAAAATCCAAAACGTTATCTAACTTGGGAAGCTAATGGCAAAAAAGGTGTTGGGATTTGTAGTGATATTTCAGGTTGTAACCCTAAAGGCACTCCTGTTCATTTTGAATGTTATGCTTGTGATTGGTTTGTTCCGAAGTTAGAATACTACGATGACTATAAAAGAGAATATGATTATTGGCAGGAGATAGTTGAACGCACAAGTAAAGATCCTCAACGAGTTGCTCATTTTGAAAATGCTGTTCGAAATCTTAGCTATCTTGAAAGAATTATTGCAATCTGTGAAAATGGAATTGAACAATTTAAAGAAGCTAAATTAAATCATCTAGAAATTAAAAAACATACCAAATTATATGAATGGGAGTAGCATATGGGAAACGATGGATTAAGAGAGCTTCAACAAAAAAAACGTGAAGAAAGTATCGAACGTGTAGAGTGGGCAATCGAATATCTTCGTGATTTAGAAGGAGACCACTGTCGAATTACAGCTATTAAACTAGTCGATATTACTGGTCTTAGTCGTGCTGCATTATACAAATCTCATCTGCGTCCTTTATGGGATCTGAATTATATAAAAATGGATGTGGGGGAGGAAATCAATTCGGAAATAAATCGCTATCATCAAGATAATGAAAAGCTTCAATTGGATGTATCTCTTTTAAAAAGTAAGTTAGAAAAAAGTTATGCTGAGATTTCACGTTTAAAGAAAGGGTGCGATAATGAAAAGATGCGTGCTAGTGTCTATCGACAAGACTATGAAGAATTAAAAGAACGCTATCAACAGTTACTTCATCATAATCTTCGTATCCTTCGAAAACTTCATCTTCATGGAATAGATTTAAAAGATCTTGATTTAGAGGAGTTTAATTAATTGTATTTGGTATTGTAAATAAAAATACGAGACTTACGCGCTCTTTCATTATGTGGTCCTGCATTAGACTTTTTCATGGAAGAACTATTATAAAAGAGCTTGTAAATGTACTTTCCCATACAATTAATTAATATGGGCAAATGACAAAAGGAAAAACCCGGGTGAATCAATTTTCATCCCGGGTTTGAGTGTTTAATCATGTGAGTTTCTTATCGGAAAACGGGGGTTTTCAAAAAAGTTATAAATAGTATTGATTTATCTTTTTGTGAGTTATTTACTATTAATGCAATTTAAAATATCTTCAGCCAACATTTTAGATCCAGCAGCACCTTTAATATATTTCAAATTTCCGCTAGAAAGCCAGTCAATATCTTTTAAATTAACTAATAGTTTAGCTATCTTGACTGAATCGGGCTGTTGTGATTTAACTAAATAATTTTCATTAATAATCTTATTTCCTGCTATTGCTAATGCATTCAGGCATGTAATATGTGTCATTCTATACAATTTATTATCGTCCCATTCTTCTGGAAAAAGCTCCTTAATTAAATTGAAGTAGAATAAGCATAAATTAAACTTTTTCTCTTTGGAGAGTTTTTCTAAATCTGATTTCTTTGTTAACAGCTTCACAATATTATAGAGGTTTTGTAATGTGATGTTCCTCTCTTTGCTTCTTTTACCAGTAAGGGTTCCTTTGTTGTAAAAAGGACTTTCTGGCTTCAAGATTAAATTAGTGGCTACCCAGCTAATATCATCGTTTTCTCGATTAAGATAACGACTTAAAGATGTACCGATTCCTTTCGCCTTCGTGTTAATCACATCAAACAATTTGATTTCTTCATCATCATCTAAATAATGAAATGCTAAAAAGGGGACATTTAACGTACTGGATGTTGTACTAATATATTCTTTTATTCCTCCTAATCTATGCTGCCCATCCATTAGGGTAGCTTTTTTTGTACATATTAATCTTCCTAAGTTTGGGTGTTGCTTATCGTATGCATAAAACTCCCAATTTCCTCCTGCATTTAACAAAATAGGTGTATATAAAGAATCTTCTCCCTGAGCCAAGTAATGTGCAAAATCTTTACAACGTTTATTGTTAATAGGACGTTGATAGCCTTTGCCAGATGAATCATTGTAAAGTTTGGAATAAGAGAAGTTCACTGCAATTTGTGATGATACGAACCCTTGGTAGGTAACTCGTCCCCTCATTTTTGATTGAACTACATTTTCTATTGCTATATTTGAAGGTAAATAATTACTCATTATAGAAAACTCCTTATCAAATTTAGTACTAAAGAATTATAGTACTTATAAGTACATAAATCAAATAAAGTTATATTATATGTATCTGTAAGGTGTTTTGAACCTCACATAGTCTTAATGTGAGGTGATTTTATGGATAGTTTAGTAAAATTAGTAGGCGATAACATAAAAGAAATGCGTAAGTTAAAAAAACTAACTCAAGAAGATTTAGCAGAGAAATGTGGGCTACAGACATCGTATTTAGCAGGTGTTGAAAGAGGAGACAGAAACATTACATTGCAAACACTACAAAAAATTATCGAAGGTTTAGAAGAGACGCCCAGTACTATTGTAAATTTCAAGAATGTAAATATTGATAGTGAGTATTATGAGAAGAAAGATTTGATTATGTTACTACAAAACCTTATTGAAGGCAGAAGTGAAGAAGAAGTTCGTTTAATTTTAAAGATTGCTACTGAGGTATTTACTACGTATGGTAAATGAAAAATATAGTAGTTAGTTTGCGGAATCTTTCCTTCATATAGGCTCGACACTTACCACATTGTGAAGCTGTCACATGGTTGGAGTTAGTTTGATTTATTAATTAATAAAAATGGCTGTGCCGAAAAATCAGATTCTCATTGGATTTTTTAGCACAGCTTTTTTATATTATTAGAATTGTTTTGCACCCGGTACAAGTCATTTTGACAAAATATCAGAAATAACCATCATTACTTTAAAAAAATACTAATTAATTCCTCTTTACTTGACAATTATTAATAAAAAGTAAATAATGTTGGTATATTATGGTGTTGGAGGTTATTTGATGAATCCTATAATAGGGAAATGTATGCTTTCTAACGAACAAAGATCTTTGATTATTAAAGGGATTAAGCAGGGGAAAGAAGAATATCAGGAGCTTAATACCTTACTTCCAGAAACAGTAACCAAGAAATATTCTCCTTTTTTACTATCGGATTTAGTAAATACACATGTCACTAAACAGATTGAGGACAACCCACATACTCAAATGAAGATTTTTTCTAAAAAAGCAGGGTTTCATCCCTATATAGTCATTCATGATACTATTAGGAACGTTTTTATATTGATATCTAAATTACCGAAGGATAGATATATCTTTAATCCAAGTGGATATCGGGGAGACTTTGCATCGTCTAATGCAGATCGTCTTTTTGAGTTGGGGGTGCCTTTGGAAGAAATATATGGTGATACACCTTACCAGTATTCTTTACCTATTGGAATTGAAAACCAACCATTTGGCATAATAGTTTGCTATGACAGTAAAAATGATATCGTTTATGAAGGTGCATTAAGACCAGACCAAGAAGATTGGATTTATAAAGAGGACATAACAGATTCTATTAACATCTCTACCAAAACTCTTGTACCATTAAATAATTATCAGTTATCTGACATTCAGACACCGCTTAAAGCACCTATAGAGGATGAAATTGTAGTTAAATTAAAAAGTAAAGCATCATCTTAGAGATACTATATTTTAGTTAGGAGTAGTTAAAATGAACGTAAGTAAGGAACCGATATTTAACCCTAAAAGATTAAGAGAGGCACGATTAATAAGAGGTCTAACTATCAGTGATCTTGCTAACAAAATTGGAATTACAAAGCAAGCCATTTCTCAATTTGAACTGGGTGAGCATACACCTAAATCAGAAACAATGATGGCTATTATTAATACTTTACAGTTTCCCAAGAACTTTTTTTATAAAGAATTTAAAGAACAATATGTTGGAAACACATTTTTTCGTGCAAATGCAACTGCTACGAAAAAGAGTAAGGAGATGCAATACAATAAGTCTATGTTGGCAGGATACATCTATGATTATCTATCTGATTTTATTGAGTTTCCTGAATTGAATCTTCCAGATAATATATATGCTAATGCGGATTGGGATAACGATTTAATAGAAAATTTAGCAAAAAGAGTGAGAGAACAATGGGGTATTGGGGACAAACCAATAGCTAATATTGTCCATTTATTAGAACGGAACGGAATTATGGTTTTTTCTGTTGATACAGATAGCCAGAAAGTGGATGCATATTGTCAGCATCGAACTGGTAGGCCATTTGTATTCCTTGGGAATGATAAGCAGTCAGCATTCCGAAGACAATTTGATGGTGGACATGAGTTAGGGCATATATTAATGCATGCTGATATAGACAATCAAGAAATCCTAAACAGAGAAGAAAATAAAATTTTAGAATATCAAGCAAATCGTTTTGCTTCCTCATTTTTGTTACCTGCAGATGCATTTACTAAGACAGTAACATCTACTTCGTTGTTGCACTTTGTAGAGTTAAAAAAATACTGGCAGGTATCTATAGGGGCTATGATTTACAGATGCAAGGAGTTGAACCTTATAGATGAAAGCAGATATACGTCTTTACAAAAGCAAATATCTATGAAAAAAATGAGGACAAAAGAGCCATTAGATGATGTTTTTCCTTTACAGGAGCCTGTTGTACTAAAGAAAAGTATTCTGATGCTACTTGAAAATGATGTGAAAAATGAATTGCAACTTATTCAAGAAGTTTCAGTACCACAAGAGTACATTGAAATGTTGTGTAATTTGGATAAAGGTACTTTGAATTTTAAGGAACCAGAACCAACCATTAGATTAGTTCAAAGGTAATGATTCAAAGTCCTCTTATTAAAAGCGGGGTTTTTTGTCTTGATAGGATAAGCGTATAGTCGTATTGTTAAAATTCTTAGAAGAGAGCAGGGACCCCTTTTTGAAAATCATTTATTAGAATTTGAAATATTGTAGTATTGGATATTTTCTGTTTGGAGAATGGAGGAAGATATATGGGGCAATCAGAAACAGAAGTACTGGCAGAACAGCAAGAGCAAGTACAATCGATGGACAAAAATTCATTATTAAAGGAATTAGCCACGAACGGTTATGATGTTGGCTTTGTAGCAAAGAAGAACTTTGCACATATGAAATTGTTTCAAAGCTCCCAGCAGAATTTATGGAGGTTCTTGTATGAGTAATATTAGAATAAATGGAATATCAATCGAAAATTATCGTTCTTTTGGAGAAAGAAAGAGTATTGTATTTCCAAAAGAAGATTATAAAAAACCTATTGCAATTGTGGGTTATAATAATTCAGGGAAAACTAATTTATTAAACGCTATATTATATGGTATTACTGAGAAATACGTCAGCAAGAATACTTTTACTAGAGATGATTTTCATAATAGAAAGTTTAATAATATACCAAATATTTTTACAGGATTAGATAGTAGTGTAGAAATGAAAAGTGATGGTAAATGTGCTGATTTAACAGGATATCATTTTCTCAACATTGATTTAGATGGAACAGAGATTGAAGGTGCAAAAATTGTATCATTCAAAGATTACGATCAAAACGAGAAAAATTGGAATGCATTTGGAGCCTCAAAATACTATAAGATTTTCTATATTAATTTCCATGAGATAAAAAAGGAAATTTCAACTAAAAAAACCAGCTGGGGAAATCTTACTTCATTCCTCGCAAAACATATTAAAAGTATTGTAGATTCCGATATAGAAATGCTAAACAAAAAAAACTTTTTTAAAGATGAAATAAAAGAGTCTACTGAAAGAATTCTTACAAATTCCAAACTAAATACATTTATAAAAAAAATCCAATCAAATTATTCAAAAAATCTTAGAGATAACAATTGTAATATTGATTTTGGATTGCCAGAATATGAAGATATTTTTTTAGAAATGATGTTCAAAATTGGGTTAAATGGCGATTCCGACAACTTAATACCAATCGAACATTTTGGTGATGGTTACATATCAATGTTTGTAATGGCTGTGATACAAGCAATAGCAGAAGATAATTCTGAAGATAAGTGCCTATTTTTATTTGAAGAGCCTGAAAGTTTTTTACATGAAAATCATCAAGAGTTAGAATTCGATGAGAATAAGAAGCAAACCGAAGTAAAATATAATAATCATAGCTTGGCTTTTTCATCAGAAGTTACAGTTTCTGAGATTGAAAATAATGAGTTAGTAGAAAAAGTTAGAGACTATAACAATTACATTAAAATTATTGAACCAAATTTAAATAAGATAATCTTTAGTAGAAAGGTGCTTCTTGTAGAAGGTCCTAATGATTTGTTGGTATACAAAGAAGTTATTAGAAAAAAAGTACTTGAAAAAACAGGCGATGCTAAATTTGCTGATGCATATCTTAATTTTAATAATATCGCCATAATTCCACATCATGGTAAAATCACTGCACTAATTCTTATTAAATTATGTAAACACTTAGGTCTAGATTTCTTTGTGATTAATGATTTTGATTTTAATGAAGATTTTATCAGTAAATTAGATTTTAATACTGAAGACGAATATAAAAACAGTGATTTTTACCAAAATGATATTAGCAAAATTAAAGTATTTAACATTAAAGGTGAAGAATTAAGTGAAAAAACAAAAAAAGGAATGGTTACAACTAATTGGAGGTTAATTAAAGAATCTAAGCCTAACCAAATTCATTTTAATATACCTAAACTAGAGTATGTGATTGGGTATAATAATAATGATAAAGATAGTTTAGGGATATGGGATACAATAAATAAAATTGATACTTTTGGTGAAAATTTATTTCCTGAAAAATTGATTGAATTTTTGGAGATTTAATGAAATTGAATTATTTAGTTGCTAACGACATAATAACTTAAACCATTAATTTCAGGATGGAAAAGGAAACTTATCCATCCTAATTTATTTGACCTCATCAAACTGATTAGTTATCCAACGATTCTAATTTTTATCTACATATTGTTCAACTATGAAAGGAAGATTCCACATTAAATAAAAGACCGTCGTTATATTCATGATTTTTTTGAAGATAATTTAAAATAATTATGTTTATCAATACTTATCTTGCGATTCGGGAAAACTGCCTCGACCAAATTCCGTGTTTGATACAAATGAATAACTGGAGGAAATCCAATTCAACAATCAATGTTACATCCTTTTTTGAAAGAGGAGTTATTTGGGCGAACGGGAAAAAAGACTTGTAGATTCTGTAATCTAAGCTACAGGTATTTAAAGATGTTAGCTTATTAGTTAACTCATCAGATGTAATTAAATCTACTAATTTAGGTACCTTGTAAGGCTTTTAGATGCATCGGGACAGGTGCCTCATTTCCTGTATTAATGCAATTTTTTTCGAGTGACAAAGTTTATACAAGCGAGTGGTCACGGAGTATAAAGTTCAACCAGATACTTACGTTCAAGTGAGTACCTGGTTTTTTATTTCAAAAGTTATCCTAGTGACTTAAATAATTGATAATGTCTAATTGCATGTAATTACGGTCTTTTTATTAAGCATTTTTCTTTGTTCGTGTAGACGTTCTTTTTCTAGTAGGTTTTTTAGTTTTGTCTAATGAAGCTTGAAGAGCAGACATAAGATCAGTCACATTATCAGGTAGAGGTCGTTTATCACTAACTGTAACTGTACTGTTTGCTTTTTTTTCCTCTATTAGTTCCATTAATGCTGTACGGTATTCATCGGTGTATTTGGTTGGATCAAAGACCGTTGTTAATTGCTCAACTAACATCAGTGCTGTATCAAGTTCTTTTTGTACGACGGCATCAACGCTAGGTACATTCGGGACGTCACTAACACTTCTAACTTCATCGGGGAAATGTATTGTCTCCATAACCAAAGCTTCTTTATATACACGGACTACAGCCAGTTGCTCTTTTGAACGTATAATAATCTTAGCAACGCCAATTTTACCGGATTCCTCTAATGTTTTACGTAGCAATGCGTATGCCTTAGCACCTGTTGTATCGGGGGATAAGAAATAGGTACGTTCAAAATAGATTGGATCTATCTCCTCTAATTTTACAAAATCAATTATTTCTACGGCCTTATCCTCATTTTCCTTCCGTAAATTTTCTAGCTCTTCATCGTCTAATACAACAAATTTATTCTTCGCATATTCATAGGCTTTTACAATGTCCTCGTCAGTTACTTCTTTGTTACAACCTTCGCAGACTTTTTTATAGCTAATCGGTGTATTACATTCCTTATGGATCTGCCTTAACTTAATATCTTTATTTTCAGTTGCTGCGTGCAATTTTACTGGAATATTTACAAGCCCGAAACTGATACTGCCTTTCCAAACTGTATGCATGTTGCACCTTCTTTTTTAATTATTTATCTGCTTATTATTTAATTTTTCAGCAGAATTTATGTATTAGTGTTGTTAGTTAGTCAAAAACTATTATAAAAAAGAGGTTTACTTAAATGAAACCAATGCTTTTAACGGACACGGTTGAAACTCCTGTTGGGGATGAGTGGCTTTATGAAACAAAATATGATGGTTTTCGGTGTACATTAGAGTGGGTAGAAAAAGTACCTATTCTAAAAAGTAGAAATGATAATGAATTGAATAAAATGTTTCCCGAGATTATAGATTTTTGTATTGAAATATATGAATCGATTAAAGCTCATTTACCTTTATTCCTAGATGGCGAACTGGTCTATCTAGCAAATGATTTTCAAAGTAATTTTTCTATTGTCCAGCAAAGAGGCCGAATGCGTAGTAAGGAAGTTATTTCGGAACATGCTAAGGCATTCCCTTGTCATTATGTAGTATTCGACCTTTTGAAATATAAAGGTGAGGACCAATCTGAACGGTATTTAACAACTCGTAAACAGTTACTAGAGAAGATTTTTAGTGGTATTGGACTACCTGTTTCAGTCAGCTATGAAGCCACAAGAAGAATCCAAGCAATTGATGTCTTTGAGGATAGTGCGCCTTTGTTAAATAAGATTAAAGTTAATAACGGTGAAGGAATTATTGCTAAGAAAAAGACGAGTAAATGGGTTAGTGATACTCGGTCAAAAAACTGGCTCAAGATAAAGAATTGGAGATACATTACGGTAATTGTGTTCAAGTATGACAAAGGGAATGGTTATTTTCATGGAGGTGTTTATAAAGAGGATAAATTGATTGAGGTTGTCACATTTAGACATGGTTTAAAGGATGAAGAGCTGAAAATACTTGTTACTTTCTTTCAAACCAATGGGAGAAAAGTGAATGAAACATGGTCAATTGAACCTTCAGTATATGTAGATATTGCGTGCATTGACTTTGATGGAAGTAAATTAAGAGAGCCAAGATTCCACGCATTTAAGTTCAATATTGGCCCAAAACAATGTAATTGGCAACAAATGCAACGACAGCTACAACCGATACCAGAGTCTGTATCAATGACACATCCTGACAAGCTTATTTGGCCAGCAATAGGCATTAATAAAGATAAGTATTTATTGTATTTGCAAAGCATAGCTCCATACATGATGCCGTTCCTACGTGAACGTCTATTAACGGTTATACGATTTCCACATGGTGCTCCAGGTGAAAGTTTTTATCGGAAAAACAGCCCAGCTAACATTCCTGAGTATGTTACAACCAAACGGGTAGAGGACACTAATTTTATTCTGTGCAATAATATTGAAACTTTGCTTTGGTTAGGTAATCAGCTTGCATTAGAATTCCATATCCCATTTCAATCGATTCGTACGGAGAGCCCAACTGAGATTGTTTTTGATTTAGATCCACCTTCAGTTAATGAATTTCATTTAGCTGTTAGTGCTACTCTGAAAATGAAAGCTATCTTTGATCACTTTAAATTAAAGTCTTTTATAAAGACTTCAGGTGGTAAGGGGATGCAAATTTATATTCCCTTACCGCTAGATACATTTTCGTATGATGAAACAGGTATTTTCACAAAGTTTGTATGTGAATTTTTAGCTGAACAGTATCCAGAATGGTTTACAACAGAACGATTGAAAAAGAATCGGAAAAATAAATTATATTTGGATTATGTACAACACCGTGAAGGGAAAACTATTATTGCTCCGTATTCGGCTAGGGGGAACGATAAAGGTCTAATTGCAACACCACTATATTGGGATGAAGTAAATGAATCATTAAGTCCAGATAAATTTACAATGCCAGCTGTAATGGAACGAATAAGAACTGTGGGGAATCCATTTAGAAACTTTCGAGAAATAGGAGGAATACAGGATTTTAAATCAGTTCTTGATCAACTAAAAGGACTGATATAAAAATTACCACTTTTAAAACAGAACGTTTGTGCGTATAATATATACAAACAAGTGTTCTGTTTTGTTGTGGAGGGAGAAAAAACAATGAAATATCAGTTAATAAAAGCGATGCAACGCAATCAGCTAGTATCCATGATATACATTTCAAAGTCTGGAGTCATCACGAAAAAGTGTATCCCGGATCAGGCAAAGCGTACTTTTATTATCGATAATGATTTTGCTATTGTTCCAGTTGTCTATAAAGAGCGAGGAATCGTTTAATGTATGAAAATCTGCCTGAGCGTTCCATTATATGTATAGATATGAAAAGTTTTTACGCTAGTTGCATGGCAATGCTTGAAGGTTTGGATGTCATGACAACCCCAATCGCAATCGTAGCTAATTTCACTCAACCTGGTAGCGTTGTCTTAGCTGCATCGCCACCTATGAAGGAGCGATTCAAGATAAAAACGGGAAATCGTCGTTTTGAAATACCAAAGCATCCAGACATAAAACTATTTGAACCGAAGATGAGTTTCTTCATCGATATGTCTATGGCTATTATTCGTCTTATTTCAAAGTATGTGCCGCCAGAGTGCATACATATTTATAGTGTCGATGAAAATTGGGTGGACTTAACTGAAACAGCAAAGCTTTGGGGACCTCCTGAAGATACAGCAAAGGAAATTCAAAAAGCGATATATGATCAGTTTCGTATCCCGAGTGCTATTGGGATGGGTCCTAACATGTTGATGGCAAAACTTGCTTTAGACCTTGAAGCTAAAAAGTCAGGTTTTGCAAAGTGGACCTATGAAGATGTGCCGAAGAAACTCTGGCCTGTGCGTCCTTTATCTGAGATGTGGGGTATTGGAAAACAGATGGAATCCAAATTAAATGCAATGGGGATATTAACAGTCGGTGGATTAGCAAATGCTGATTTAAATGAATTAGAGAAAAAATTTGGCATCATGGGTAATCAACTGTACCACCATGCGCATGGGATTGACCTTTCCACACTTGGAGAGCCTCTAGTTAAAAACTCAGCTCTAAGCTTTGGGAAAGGCCAGATGTTAATGCGTGACTACCATACTAGGAAAGAAATATCTGTGGCGTTACTAGAAATGTGTGAGGACGTTATGCGACGAACACGCGAAGCAGGCTATGTTGGTCGGACAATTACACTAGGTTTGTCTTATAGCCGTAGTGCTATGACAAAAGGTTTCCAACGATCAAAAACGATAAAAGTACCAACTAGTGAAACCCTTGTTATGTATAATGTTTGTCTTGAATTACTCGATGAGTATTTTGCTGGCGAGCCAGCAAGGCAGCTCTCAGTACGTATATCTAATCTTGAGCCGGAACACAGCATTCAACTCGATCTGTTTGATGTCAAAAAAGAACAACGCCAAATCTTAGGGCACACAATGGACTCTATTAGGCGAAAGTTCGGTGCTACGGCATTGTTACGAGCAGTTTCATTTACTGATGCTGGTACAGCTTTAAAACGTGATAAATTAGTTGGAGGTCATTTAGCATAATAGGAGTGATATTTTATGATAAGAGATAGAGGATCGATTAAATGGACGGCGATGATGCTTCCTGAACATATACAAAAAATAAAACAGTGGAAAAGGGAAGCTTATGCTGAAGCTCCACGAACTTTATTTGAATGGGAGCTAGAGGACTTGCAACAAACAATTAATCAAGCCTTTAAACAGCATAAAATAGTAACGATTACTACGTGGCAAGAGGCTAAGTACGTACAATGGACTGGTGCAATCACTGCATTAGATATTGAATTACAACAACTAGTACTGGAGACTCTAACTGCTGTAAAATGCATTCCATTTCACACAATACACGCAGCACGATTAGAGGATGAGAGCTATGATTAACGCCGAACAACGACAGCTCTTACACCAGTATCTTATTTTAGATTTAGCGATTCAGTCTTTACAATGTGATTATAAAACATTGGAGCAGTTGAAGATGAAAGCAATCTACTTACCTTTCGTGGAAAATTTAATGAAAAGTGTACGACAGGATTATTTCAATTTGAAGCGAATGCTAGCTAAACAAAAAATACGTGTTGTTGGATGGCACCGAATCGATAAATATTTTAGTGATGTGCGTATAGCTACAGCGGGTGAAGATGAAATATTTCGTTATGCGAACCAAGCACTTAAAACTGAAGTAGAGCAATTGCTCAACCAGGCTCATTGTCAACTGTGTAAACAAATCAAATAAAACTTCGCGATTATCTTCGAAGTGATTTCATGCTGTGTAAAGTATATGCCGAAGTCTAGCTGAGCCATGCAGACTTACCAGAAGTTCCAACAGCACTACGTATGGACGTTGAAAACGACAACCGGCATGCATTAGAGCTATTCTAATATATAAATGCAAAAGTCATCTCAAATTATTTTGGGGTGGCCTTTTTTATGGTGGATTGTTATTGTCTAGAACGGACGGCGTCTTACGCCCAAGAAATAGCCGGTTATCTAAAAAATTTCAGATGAGCAGCTATTTTGCACATGTGACTTGGATAGTTTTTGACTAAGGTAGGTAATCAGTAAGCCCGTAATTGTACAGAGGATAATAAAGTTGTTTAAATTACAATAAAATCGTTTGAAATGTTTTAAAAATGTTAGTAACTCTATTCAACAAACGGGCCATTTTGTGGAATAAAAAGGATATTAAAAGATACATCTTGAATAATAAGTTATACCATTAAATAACAGGGGGGCTTGTATGGATTTTACAATTCGTAAGATGCAACCAGAAGATACAAAGCAAGTACAAGACGTAGCAAAAACAAGTTGGAATGCTACTTATGAAGGAATAATTCCTTTAAAGGTGCAAGAAAACTTCTTAAAAACTGCTTACAATGATGAAAGGATGAAACAACGTTTAGAGCGCTCTTTTCTCTTTGTGGCAGAAATAGCAGGCGAAATTGTGGGTTTTGCTAACTTTTCTCCAGTAAGAGAAGATGGTAAAGCTGAATTAGGTGCTATTTATATTTATCCGGAAGTACAAGGTAAAGGAATAGGTTCAGCGTTATTACAAAAAGGAATCGATGAATTAGACGGTATAAAAGAGATTTATATCAACGTAGAAAAGGACAATAAAATAGGAAAGACTTTTTATGAAGCAAAAGGTTTTGAAGTTGTTAAAGAGTTTGATGATGATTTCGATGGACATATTTTAAAAACAGTACGAATGGTTTTAAAAAGTTAATATTCTCAAGTTAAATGGCTGCTAAATTCTAGTTTGGATAAGGTGGTTTTACTATTCTTACTATTTCGCAATCGGGCGCCTTGAATTGGAATGGTGTCTTTTTCAGTAATAGTGCCATATTATTGAATAACAATTTTTTAAGGTATGTTACCAACCGACGGTTTGGGAACCTCAACTAATACAGCAGTTTTGTTCAAGAAGGAGAAGTGGCTTTCTTTATTGAAGTGAAAACAGAATAGTAAATTTAGAAAAGACTGTAATATTAATGTGAGGAGATAGTATTTTGGTTAATCTATTAGAAAACATATTCCAAATATCGGCAATAATATTGTTTCTATGTTCACTCTACTATTATAGATTTTTTAAAAAAATTAAGAGGGAAAGAAAACTAAATTCATTTGAAACTTCAATTTATATTATTACTAAAATATCCATCTTTCTTTGCGCAGGTAGTTATTTACTTCTGTTTTTGGATAGAAACTTCGGATAGAAATTATAAAACGAACGAAGTTCTTTTCTGCAACAAGCATTTCAACATTATTCCCAAACATCGCTTTGGGGCTTTTTTTTCTTCAACAAAACCAGCTAATAGTTGTCAAGATTTTTCAATAAAAAAATTAAAACCTACATGATATACTAAAAAAAGGGTATACCAAATAAGCCTTCCTATAAAATTGGAAGGTTTTATTTAATGTAATTAGTTATTTCTTTTTAATCTGTATTTTGGAAAGCCATCTTCCTTTTAAGTAGGGCATAAATCCAATGTAAAAGCTTATTAGCACAAGCAATTATTGCTACTCTAAAAGGTTTTCCTTCTTCGCGTTTTTTAACGTAGAACTCTCTTAATTTCTTATTTCTAGGGATTATTTCATCACTTGTTTTTTGCTTACGTGCATCTCTTATACCGCATTGTACAGCCATAAACAACGCTTGCCTTAACCTGCTAGAACCTCTTTTGGTTATGCGATTTATTGAAGCAGTAAACCTACCAGAAGAGTAAACGCTAGGATCTATCCCAGCGAATGCTACTAGCTTTTTAGGATGATTAAACCGCTCTATCTCTCCAATTTCGGAGATGATTGTTGCCGCAATCTTTTCTCCAACTCCAGGGATAGACTGGATTATTTCATATTCTTCAATTTCTTTAGCGAGGGCATCTATTTCTGCTGCTAACTTTGATAGATGCTCTTGATATTGAAGAACAATGTTAATAAACATTCTTAGGTTAAAGATATGGCTTTGGTATAAGTTGTTTTGAAATGGATTACGTAATGCAGCTTCTCTCAATTTAATTGCTTTTTCTTTTGCCCATTTTTCTGAACGGGTTGTACATAATTCCGCAATTTTATTAGTAAGATCTAATTCGTTAACACTTAAAACCTCTTTGGAGGTTGGGAAGATTGATAGAATCTGTAACGAGATTTTTGAGTAGAGATTCCCAAAGACACCTCTATATTCAGGAAATACCTGATCTAATATTGATTGTAGCTGTAATTTTGTTTGTGCAGCCGTACTTGATACGGTTTCTTGTTGTCTAGTGAGATTACGAAGATTTAAGAGTTGTATGCCTCTTTTTTTATATGGTTCTAACTCTTCCTTGTAATATAGTTCACATAGATGATAGGCATCAATGGCATCGGTCTTTACTTTGCGTAAATTTGTACTTCTAGCACGATGAGAGATAAGTGGGTTTACAATAATATAGACGTATTGTTGCTCCTCCAAAAATTGAATGATAGGCATATGATATTGACCTGTAGATTCTAAAATAACCGAAGGTTGCTTACCATCAGCCACTTTCTCTATATCCCTTAGAAATCCTAATAAACCATCCAAACCATCAAGAGTATGTTTAATACTAAAGCTCTTATGATATGGTTTGCCTTTATCTAAAAAGGCTTGAACCTGACTTTCTCCTTTTGAAACATCCAGACCTACGACTGGATTCATAATCAAATCTCCTCCTTAAGAAAACTAAATTCGTCGGTAACCCCTAAAGCTGCTTGTAATGTCATAGGTTCGCTTGTTAAACGGGATCCTTGTCCCAACCAGCTCGAAACATGTTTATACAAGTGGGGGGTGAACAGTTTTGCGGACGGGATCAAGTCCCACGGGCCAGACGTTCTACCCCGACTACCGTTATAATAAGACCTAAAAGAAAAAGGTCAACCAGAAAAATCTGGCTAACCTCATATTACGAACGGGCCAGATTGTGGAATAACACTTTTTTAAGAAATGTTACCTAACGACGCTTGTGCAAAAATAATATAGTTGTTTAATTTACAATAAAGTCATTTGAAAAATAATATAGTTGTTTAAAAATCCTTATTCTACGAACAGAGCAGGTTAGTGGAAGCAATAGTAATTAGGTTTGACTGGGGAAATTGTCGATGATATTAAAAAAGACACCGAAGTGTCTTATGTTTTTCAAATTAAGCATACCGATAAATTGAAATTTAATTACTTAACATTATGCTTATCATGGGAGTGAGGTATTTTATCGGTGAGTGTATACAAACCATGTAATGCTTGCTGTTAATAATGCTGACGAAATCAAAGCTGTAAGAACGCTATATGTTCGCCAAATAAGTATCGTTGACCAATCGAAAGCACAGCACAGTATACCCAGGACAATCGTAGCGATCAGGAAAATAACTGTTACGATTATTCTCTTTTTTGTCATTGGATGCCGCTCATTCGTTTTCCTTCTGCGTAAGCCTACAAGAAATAGCAAAACGGCCAATAGGCAAAGAATAATTGTGATAGACGAAAAAATAATATCCAAAAGCTGTGTGCCGCTTATTTGATATGACTGAGTTAGATTGCCGTCTAATATATCTTTAACTTTTAGTACCAGGTTTATATTGGTATTTGCGCCGTTACTCAGCAAGCAGATAGCTGTTCGTTCATTTAGCAGTATGACTACTTCGGTTCTGAAATTTGGATTGCCCCCAGTGTGTTCTATAATCGTTTGGTCGGCGTTTACCGACCAGCCTGCCGCATAATACATATCGTTGACAGACGAAACAGACATATCACCCCTATGTGATTTTTCGATAACCCTTTGAAATATTTCGGGTATGTTCTGCACGATACCCATCTGTATGCCCATCCAACGCGCCATATCTTTTGTATTAGAAATGATGTAGCCTGCGGGTTTATTCCCAGCATAATCCGGAGCATTAAATGGAGTTGTCATAAAAAAGGAAGAACGGTAGCCCTGTGCCAACTGTCCAGTGGCTTGAGCATCTTCTTTATAAACATACGTCTGGTGAAGACCTAACGGCTGAAATACCTGTTCCTTCATAAAGTCTTCATAGCTTTGTCGCGACACAATCTCAATAACCAAACCCAATACGTCATAATTAACGGTTCCATAGTTATACTGTTCACCGGGAGGGAACTCCAATTCAGCATCTACGAGCATTTCCACAGTCTTTTGCAACATATCCGGTGTATTGCCTTGTGGAATATTTTGAGTATGTCTAATATTTGTTAGACCACTGGTATGGTGAAGAAAGTTATTTAGTGTAAGACTTTGCATATCAACAAGTTTCCCTTGATACTTTAACGTAAACCAAGGTAAATATTTTTGGACAGGGTCAGTCATCGAGAGCAGCCCTTGCTCTTCCAATAGCATAATACCCATACCGGTAAAAGCTTTACTGACCGAGGCTAACTCATAGAGTGTATTTTCACTTGCAGACAAACCCTTTTTACGGTCTGCATACCCTGAAGAAAAGTAGAGCACTTCATCATCAGCAAGTATTGAGATTGACATTCCCGGTACACCTGATATAAGACGGGCATCATCTAGCAACGCTTGTATTGCCGCAGATTTCGAAACTGACAAAGCATAACTTTGTGTTGCGAATCCTGAGAATAATATAAATATCGTTAATACAAAAACAATAATCTTTTTCATAAACCCTCCTTTTTGAAAAGTTATAAGGGAATAATATAAATAAGCTATTTTTACAACTACTAAACTAAATTTTAACTTATCTTTCTATTCACCTATATAATATCAAGTAATTGTGAAGAGTTACACATAACGAACGGATGCGTTAGTTCAATAAGTAAAACGATCTTCCACAATCGGGCGCTTTCCTGAAATAAGGAAAGTGCTTTTTTCATTAAAGGGCCAGATTGTGGAATAAGGGGTCTAGTCAGATTTATGCGGATTTACAACGGTAAACAAAGAATTGTTCCCAAACGAAGGTTTGGGAATGTTAATTCTTTAACTAGAAAATTATCTAGAAACTATATGTGTTAAAATAATATAAAAAATCGGAGCTATATGACTGATTAGCAATCAGTAGTGATATTTATGATTATTGAAATTGACGGTTTCTTTAACCAAGCTCTACTTACAGGAAGAAAGTGTTCAAAACAACAATTGAAACAAATGTACCTCCAAGCAAAAGAATTGACCTTGGACTCACGTAATCTTCCTAACATTTTTTTTAGACTTCATAACTTTGAGCAAGTCCCTTATTCAGAGGATATTAAAGTTAATTTTGTTTTAGATACTGATACAGATAGAATTTATTCACCTTCATACTAAAATTCCAGGAAAGTTACCAAACACCGCTTTGGGGACATTTTTACTTCGAACGGCGCAGGATAGTTGAACAAAATAATATGGTATAATCAATTTGGTAAATATAAGAAAATTTGTAATTATTATATTAAAGTGGGTTTTAAGGGAGAAAATTAGATGAGGAATATTCCTAAAAAAATTGATGAAGTATTAGATACATACTTTGATTACATTGAATTGAAATTACCCAATTTACTTGAAGCTTATTATCTTTTTGGTTCAGCCTCATTAGGTGCATTTAAGGATGGATTTAGTGATATTGATTTTATTGCGGTAATAAACCGAAAATTAGTTGAAACAGAGGTAAATATTCTTAAAGAAATTCATAAGGATATGCAAAGAGAGTACCCAAAAACAAATTTAGACGGGTTTTATATAGAGAAGGATGATATGGTGTCTTTAAACAAAGTCAATATTTTATGTATTCGCTTTAATGATGGAAAGTTCAATGGGTTTACAGAGTTCGATAAAAACTCAATAGACGCTTATCAATTAAAGAAATACGGGATAACTATAAAAGGACAAAAAATTGAGGATGTCTGCTATACGGTTGATTGGAATATCTTAATTAATAATATGAGAGATAATCTTAATACTTATTGGCTTAGTTGGTGGAGTGATTGTAAGCGGTTCCCTACCATCAATAACATAGGTTTATTATTTAGTTTACATATGGTTGAGTGGGGAGTTTTGGGAGTTTCTCGTCTTTATTATACATTTAAAGAAAAAGATATTACTTCGAAAGTTGGAGCAGGTGAATATGCATTAAAGGTGGTTCCTCAAAGATGGCATAAGATTATTAATGAGTCTATGAGGTTACGGAATGACAACAAAAAGTCTTTATACAAATCCGTTTTCAATAGACGAAAAGATGCATTGAACTACATTGAGTTTATGATTCAAGAATGTAATAACCTTTTTGATTAAGTATTTGCTTCTTGAACTAACGGAGAGTTTTTAGTACAACAAGGATTTATAACGTATACATAACTACACCTAATAACGTTTCCAAACGCAAGTTTGGAAACACACCAAAAAGGCACGAATGTTGTTAAATCAACGTTCGTGCCTTTTTACGAGGACTATTGTTTATACAGCTTTTTATGTAAAGCTATATAAACATAGCTACGATAGGACTTTTCGAGATTTTTCAGAGTATGTTATCTTAATAAAAATAAAAATAAAAACCTGTATATAGAGACAATTTATTAAGCTGTATACCTGCATTTTTTTATCGTTCTTCTACTTCAATTACAGGGGCTATAGTTGAAAAACTATCTTCCGCAATCGGGAGAGATTCTGTAATAAGGATCAGCGCTCGTTTTCATTAAAGGGCCATATAACTGAATAAGAATCTTGTTATAATGTAATAAAGATGATTGGAGAATCGATTTGAAAATTAACTATCCTTTTAAACCAAAATCAAATAAAAAACTGATACCAGGTCAATTCTGGGCGATTCCTTTACATAATGGAATGTTTGCTTGCGGTAGGGTTATACAGGTTACGGGAGAATATAGTGCCCCGCCAACAAGGACTTTCCTTGCTGGTTTGATGGATTGGATAGAAAGTGTTCCTCCTACATCAGAAGCAATTGCAGGGTCAAAAACTTTAATTCAAGGAGTAGCACACATTAATTGCATATACGAAACTGGATTAGGCTGTATGATCACTGGGTACCGTCCATTGGAGTTAGACTCTATTGAGCCTAATTATTTTCGTTCTCAAACAAGCTACCAACCTGAATATTGTAAATTAATGAAAGGGTTAGAAGAAATAAGACCAATTACAAAAGAGGAATGGGAAAAATGTGAAACCTTGGGGATTTGGGGTATGGATTACATAAGGGTACTTGCAGAATCAAAGTTATTAAGCTAAAGGTCACATTTTCAGAAGTTGAATTTGCGTCTTTTTGCTTTTAATGTGCCAATTATTCCGATTGATATTCATACGTCTTGAGGTGTGTGTGATTTATCGATTTAATTGTAGGTCCAGAAGAAATTTCATAGGTCATTCGATGGATATTTGTAAATAGTGTTTCACCGTAAATAAAGTTGTTTAAAAAAATGAGCTGATACTTCAAAATGAATAGTATTGGCTCTTGTCATTTACGATGCAGTAAAAGAATGGGGTATCGAATAGTTAAAGTAAGGCATGATTTTTACGATTGAAGGAGGTACGTATTTTGGCAAAAGTAAGTATAAAGCACATTGACGCGTTTAGTTCCATTCCAGAGAAAGGGAATCCAGCTGGTGTTGTATTGAATGGCGAGGATTATACAGAAAAACAAATGCTCACTATTGCTGCAACAGTTGGATTTAATGAAACAGCTTTTGTTGTTTCTTCGAACATTGCTGATTTTCGAATTCGTTACTTTACACCTGGACATGAAATGAATTTATGTGGTCATGCGACAATGGCAACGATTTATGCTCTAAGAATGAATGGACTTTTAGAAAAATCAGCTTTTACAATTGAAACGAATGCAGGTGTATTGCCGATACAGACTTGTGAAAAAAATAATCAATTACTAATCACTATGCAACATGCAAAACCACAGTTTCAATCATTTAGTGGTTATAAGTCTGATTTAGCAGCTTCCATTGGATTACGAGAAGATGATTTACATTCAGAATATCCAATTGTTTACGGAAGTACAGGCATTTGGACTTTAATTATCCCGATTAAAGAGTTATCAAGCTTTTCAAAAATGACACCCAACACCGAAGAATTTCCGAAGGTATTATTTGAGATGCCAAAAGCTTCTATACACCCTATCTGTTTTGAAGTGCGAGATCAGGGAAGTGATCTGCATGCTCGTCATTTTTCATCTCCTTATTCGGGTACTATTGAAGATGCAATTACAGGAACAGCTTCAGGTGTGATGGGCGCGTATTATAAAAAGTATGTAAATGAAAATATTAGTTTGCCTGCGACACTTATTGTTGAACAAGGACATGAAATCAATAAAGATGGACGCGTATATGTACATGTAAAAGAAGAAAAAGAGCAACTAGACATCTCTATCTCAGGTACGGCTGTTTTTGTGAAGAATATTGAGATTGAAATAGAATAATCCATCATATGGGGACATTCTTTAAAGATTCGCCTGCCATCAGGGTAGCAGGGTTGGCTAGGCTTTACCTTGTGAAATGAGAATGTATACGACAACAATTCTAATAAGGGAATTTATGAGGTACTTTCTTTGTCAGTGGCCTCGCATAAAGTTTTGGTGTCCGATAATATATCGTTACTTTTGCTTATGCTATACTATATTGGCTGTTAGCGAACCATTGTACTAGAGTGATAGGGATTTAAAGAGTAGATTATTAGCAAGTTATTATATTGAGTCATTTGACGAAAAATATAGAATAGTTTGATTTTAAGGAATTCCCTTTTCTAGATTTACTTTTTATTTGAAGGATGGTACACTTAGTTCTATTGAAAAAACAATATATTGTGTTCGTTTTATCAAGGTACTACTATATGTAGTTTAAAAGGGAAGTTCGGTGCAATACCGACGCTGTCCCCGCAACTGTGAAGCTGACGATGATTAAAGCCACTGTGCATCTGCATGGGAAGGAAATCAGAGGATGAAGCAAAGCCAGGAGACCTGCCTATATAAAACAAATCAATCATTTCTTCGGGGAATAAGAAATGGGGACGTCACCTTTTTGGGTATTTTAAACGTTTCTATTTCAGGCTATCTCTCTAAGAGATAGCCTTTTTTATATTTTGAAAAGAGGGATTTAAATGAAACTGTATACGAAAACAATCTGTCCAAAATGTCTTTGGGTAAAATCGGAATTAAAACGTGCAGGACTTGAAGCGGAAATTGTGAACATTGATCACGACGAACAAGCAAAGCAAACAATTATTGAAGCAGGCTTTTTA
Source organism: Lysinibacillus sp. NPDC096418 (assembly GCF_044762775.1). Lineage (NCBI taxonomy): Bacteria > Bacillati > Bacillota > Bacilli > Caryophanales > Bacillaceae > Lysinibacillus > Lysinibacillus sp. NPDC096418. The sequence continues at coordinate 10,881 of NZ_JBIWEY010000038.1, read as the reverse complement.
AGCGTACCTGTTCTTGAAGTAAAAGGAACATTTATAGGAGATGTAAAAGAAATAGTTTCTCAAATTGAGATGATTGCCTAATGATAGTTTTTGCTAGTCGTACAGGGAATGTTCGAAGTGTTGTTTCTAAATTAGGGGTGGAATCGATTGAAATCTCTGAAGGATTACTGTTAGATGAGTCCTATCTTTTAATAACATACACAGACGGATTAGGTGATGTCCCTGAAAAAGTGACTCGTTTTTTAGAACAAAACAAGGAGTTTTGTAAGGGAGTAGTTGTCAGTGGCAATAGTAACTTTGGGCATACAGTATTTGGCGGTGCCGGAGAAAAAATTGCAGCAACGTATGATGTTCCCTTAGTGCGTAAATTAGATTTACGAGGATATCAAGCTGATTATGATGCAATACAAATGTTTTATGAAATGAGAGTGTTGGGATGAAAACATATTTAAAGCTTAATAATGATGTACTGAATCGTTATAGCACAACAGGTCAACTAGAGTTAGAAAAGGATCGTGAAGCAACGCGCCGTTACTTTTTAGAATATGTAAATGTGCGTCTACGTTATTTTATTGATATCGAAGAAAAAATTCGCTATTTAGTCGATGAGGGTTACTATGAAAAACAATTTATCGACAAGTATGATATGGAATTTATTAAACAGCTATACAAGAAAGCCTATGATTATAATTTTCGTTTCCCATCCTTTATGAGTGCGAGTAAGTTTTATGATAGCTATGCAATGAAAAGTCGTGATGGGGAAGAAATTTTAGAAAAATATGAGGACCGAATTGTCATCATAGCTTTATATTTAGCACAAGGTGACACGGTCTTAGCTGAACGTTCGGTAGAAGCTATGATGGAAGCATATCAACCTGCAACGCCAACAGCATTAAATAGTGGGAAGAAAGCACGTGGCGAATTAGTAAGCTGTTTTAAATTATCAATGGATGACTCCATGAATAGTATTGCTGAAAATATTGGTTATTGTTTGGAGCTATCACGCCTTGGTGGTGGAGTGGGGGTAAACCTAACAGATTTACGTCCATTAGGTGATCCGATTAAAGAGATTTTAAATCGTGCAAGTGGCGTAATCCCAGTCGCTAAACTTTTAGAAAATTCTTTCAGTTATTCAAATCAGCTCGGACAACGAAATGGCTCAGGAGTTGTCTATCTAAATATTTTCCATGCAGACATTGAAAATTTTATTTCATCAAAAAAACCGAATGCCGATGATAAAATTCGTCTCGCAACGCTATCAACGGGAATTATTATCCCAAGTATTTTCTTCGAACTCATGAAACGTGATAAAGATATTGTGTTGTTTAGTCCATACGATATATTTAGAGAATATGGAAAGCGTATGTCTGATATTTCGATTTCAGAGATGTACTATGAATTCCTTGATAATCCGAATATCCGTAAAATTAAGCGTTTGAATGCGCGTAAGCTTTATACAGAAGTGAAAAAAGCACAATTTGAATCAGGCTATCCATTTGAAATTTTTGATGATAATGTCAACGATGTGCATCCACTCAAAAATATCGGTCGAGTAAAAATGTCAAACTTATGTACAGAAATTTTACAAGTACAGCAAACAAGTATAATTACTGACCAAGATGAACCGAATGAATACGGGTTAGATGTATCGTGTAACTTAGGGTCAATTGATATCCATGCAGCAAGTAAAGTAAATGATTTTGGAACGTTAGTTGATACAGCTATGCACCTATTAACGAATGTGTCACAAATGACGAACATCAAGAATGTACCGTCTGTTGTAAAAGCGAATAAATTAATGCATTCAGTAGGGCTTGGTTGTATGAATCTACATGGCCACCTGGTTACAGAGGGAATCATGTACGGCTCGAAGGAATCGATTGATTTTATGGATCATTTTATGGAAGCGATGAACTATTATTCACTCAAATCATCAATGGAGATTGCCAAAGAAAGTGGCGAAACATTCTACCGATTTGAGGATAGTGATTACGCTTCAGGCATTTATTTTGGTCAATATGTAAATAAACTCGAAGAAGAATTATCTCCTGTAGTGTTAAAAGCACTTGGTAATATTCCAATCATTACGACAAAGATGTGGGAAACATTAAAGCAGGATGTTATGCAATACGGTTTATTCCATTCATATCGTTTAGCTATTGCACCAACTGGTAGTATTTCATATATTCGTAGTTGTACAGCTTCAATTGCTCCAAGTACAGAGCGTGTAGAGGTACGTGACTATGCGGATAGTCGAACAATTTATCCAATGCCGCATTTAACGAATGAGAATAGCCATTTATATGTAGAAGCATATGATGTTAATCCTTATGATTTAATCGATTTATATGCAGCTTCTCAAAAGCACGTAGACCAAGGCATTTCGATGACACTTTATGTGACTGACAATTGGACAACAGAACAATTGGCTAAAATCTACATTTATGCATGGGTAAAGGGGATTAAGTCCGTTTACTATGTACGCCAACGATTACAAAGCTTAGAGGAGTGTGTAGCATGTCAAATTTAATTTACGAGGCGGTCAATTGGAATAAGCCAACTAGTGAACTTGCACAAGTATTTTGGGACCAGCAATGGAAGCAAATTTGGTTTCCTGAAGAAATTGCAGTAAGTAAAGATATTAAACAGTGGAAGAGTTTTGAACATCAAGATACGTATAAAAAAGTATTTGCTGGATTAACATTACTTGATACAGTTCAGACAAATATCGGGATGAATCGTGTTGCTGCATATACAACAGATTTACAAGAAAAGGCTGTTTTAACCGTTTTTGATTCATTTGAGGCGATACATGCCAAATCTTATTCTTATATATTCACAACGCTTTGTACGAACGAAGAAATAGACGAGCTATTTGAATGGGTAAAGAAAAATGAATACCTTCAGTATAAGGCGAATAAAATTGGGGATATTTACAATAGTATTGAAGAAGGAGATTCAGAGAGCTTATGGAAAGCGATGTTCGCATCTGTTATGCTCGAATCTTTCCTTTTCTACTCTGGCTTTTTCTACCCATTGTACTTAGGAGGACAAGGTTTCCTGCGAAATAGTGCAGAAATCATTTCGCTTATTTTACGTGACGAATCCATTCATGGAGTGGCAGTAGGCTTTTTTGCTCAAAATTTATTTAAGCAGTTTTCAAAGGAAAAACAAGAAGAGTTAAATTTATGGGGTTATGAATTATTACTGGATTTATATCAAAATGAAATGAATTATACAGATGATATCTATGCCGAAACAGGTTTATCTCCTGAGGTAAAAGCGTATGTTCGCTATAACGCTAATAAGGCGCTCATGAATATCGGATTTGATCCGATGTTCCCAGAAGAAGAAGTTAACCCAATTGTGATGAATGGTATTCGCAATGAAGGCTCCACATATGACTTCTTTTCACAAAAGGGTTCTACGTATGCAAAAGCAAAAGTAGCACCGATTACAGATGACACATTTAATTTTAATCGTTAAGGATGAATAACAATGAACTTAGAAGTAAAAATCAAAAGAATCCACGCTGAAGCATTACTCCCTATGCAAGCCAATCCAGGTGATGCTGGAATGGATCTCTATTCAATTGAAGAAGTAGTGATTCCAGCGGGAGAAGCCAAACTAATTAAAACAGGTTTACAAATTGAATTACCAAAAGGAACGGAAGCCCAAATTCGTCCGAGAAGCGGACTAGCATTAAAACATAGTGTAACAGTGCTAAATAGTCCAGGCACAATTGATGAAGGCTACAGGGGAGAAATTGGTGTTATTTTAATTAATCATGGTAAAGAATCATTTATAGTTGAAAAATCAATGCGTATTGCTCAAATGGTTATTCAATTTGTCCCTTCCGTTCAACTAATAGAAGTAAATGAATTATCGCAAACGGTTCGTGGAACATCTGGATTTGGAGCGAGTGGAACGAAATAATATTAATAAAACAGGTATGTTGATTAAGTAAATTTTACTACCACTATTAAAGTGAAAAGTTGATTTCCGCTACTGGAATTATAACGCACCGGGAAGGTATAGAGTTGCGATATTCCGCGAAAGCGCTAAAACATGAAGTGCAAGAAGCGGTGCAAAAGCGTTTGTTGGTACATAGTAACTCTGCACATAAATAGTGCAGAGTTACTTTTGTCAAATGGAGAAGGAGAAACGGCAAGTACTTTTCTACTGTTATTTTTGAGAAAACGCGATATGATAGAGAAAGCAAGGCGGCAAGACCGTACGAAAGAAAGTAGGAAGATATATTGGGTAAGTATGAAACACTATTATTTGATGTGGATGACACATTACTAGATTTTGATGTAGCTGAGAATGCTGCGTTAACTCGTTTATTTGAACAAGAAAATATTACAGTAACACCCGAAATGCTTGCACGTTATAAAGAAATTAATGAAGACTTGTGGCGTGCCTTTGAACGTGGGGAAGTAACTAAAAACGTACTTCATAACACACGGTTTTCGAAATTTTTTAAGGAATATGGCATTGATGTAGATGGTGAGTATTTTGAAGGCGAGTTCCAAAAATATTTGCAAGAAGCTCATTATTATGTCGAGGGTGCTTACGAAGTCATCGAGCGATTGTCAAAAGAGTATGATTTGTATGTCGTATCGAATGGTAAGACAATAACGCAAAATAAACGATTAATGGATGCAAATTTAGCGGGATACTTTGAGGATATATTTGTATCGGAGCAAACAGGTTATCAAAAGCCGATGATTGAGTTTTTTGATTATGTATTTACACGTATTGATGGACTTGATAGAGACAAAACATTGATTGTTGGGGATTCACTGACGTCTGATATAAAAGGTGGCTTACGAGCAGGTATTGATACATGCTGGTTTAACATTCGTGACATTGACAATACAAGTGATGTTCAGCCACACTATGAGATTAAAAAGTTGTACGAATTACATACTGTATTAGCAAAATAAAAACGATCCCCGTGTGTACAAGATACTTTACGGGGATTATTTGTGTAAAGGGATAAAAGTTGAAAAGTGACGGATAGAAATCATAAATAGACGGATAAACGCCGCTTATTGATATAGAGAGTAGAAAGGTCTGCGCTAAAAATACTATATTTTTATGTAATTGAATCTATTATGATAGTAATAGACATACTGAAGGGAGAGGAGATATGAAAAAGACAATTCAAATGGCAGCGATGGTTGCATTGCTAGGCACAGCGATTAGTGCGCCGATGCAAACATATGCATATCAACTGCCAACAAATTATGTACATACGAAAACTGACAATATGATTGTGTATTCAAAGTATGGGGCAAAAATTTCAGCATCTGAAAAAGATGGGAAATTCAGTGTGAAAGCCAATATTGTGAGTAATCGTCAGCCGCTAGAAGTGGAGATTTTTAAAAACGGTCATACAGGTGTATTAAAGCAAGTAATGAAAAAAACAATGGAGCCAGTAGCGTATCGTGATGAAGGGGACCGTGTCATTGCTACAATTCACGGTAATGCTGATTTGCAATTTGTTCATCCACCAGTAAATAATTTTCAGGATATAGCGAATTCGTCATATGCAATGTATATTACAGCATTAGCGGAGCGAGGAATTGTGAATGGTAGAACACCAGATTATTTTGGTGTAAACGAAACATTAACACGAGCACAGGTAAGTGCATTAGTAGTACGTGCCTTTAGTCTTCAGCAAGTAAGCTCAACGCAGTTTAAGGATATAGAGACGAAAAAATCATGGTATAGCGGGTATGTAGGGGCTTTAACTTCATTAGATGTTATGAAAGGAAAGTCGCATAACGAATTTAATCCGAACGGCAAGCTTACACGCCAACAAGCGATATTAATACTTGGTCGTATGTTAGATGCTGTTGACTTTGTACCAAATGAAGAAATTGAAGCTTTCCCATATAGTAATATTTTGAATTTCGATGAAGAACTAGATCAACATACATCAACGCTATATGCATTAGGGGCTATTGATTATGATGAAATAATGAAGCCGACGCAAAGGATCACACGTGGTCAATTTGCCAAAATGCTGTATAAAGTATTACAAGAATCAGGAAGATTATAATAAAGGTAAAATAACCACTCATTTATGTTTAAAAATGAGTGGTTATTTTTTTGTTATCATTTTGTGTTCTTCTGAAAAGGACATATTAATGTATTTTTCAGGAGGAATGTATTTTTTTTAGGGTAAATTTAGTGTACTCTTCCAATAAACTAGATATTACAACTAGCTAAAAAATATTGTTAATATAGGTGTTGGTATAAAAAATGTGTATTAAATAGTGCTTTGTGTATTGGGAACGCGTGGGAGTACGTGTTCTTTCTTTATTTAGTTTCGATTTTTGATGAAATATAAAAAAAGTTCTTGTGTTTCTAGGGTGGATAAATTATAGTGATATATAATAATCAAACTACAGCGAAGAAGGTTTTTTACAGTGGACAGATTTGTTGAGATAGTGAATGGCATTTTGTGGGGTCCTTGGCTTGTGTACGGTATTCTCGCAGTTGGCTTGCTTTTCACATTTATGACACGTGTTGTGCAAGTGCGCCTTATTAAAGATAGTGTAATGTTAATGTTTAAAGGTGAAAAATCAGAAAGTGGTGTTTCTTCTTTTGAAGCACTTTCAATGGCGTTATCAGGTCGCGTTGGAACAGGTAATATTATTGGGACGGCATCAGCAATTGCATTTGGTGGTCCAGGTGCAGTGTTTTGGATGTGGGTGACAGCATTTATTGGTGCGTCAACAGCATTTGTTGAGTCAACCCTTGCACAAATTTATAAAGAAAAGAAAAATGGTGTATATCGTGGGGGTCCCGCCTTTTATATAGAAAAAGGAACAGGTAAGCGTTGGTTTGGAACATTGTTTGCCATTGCTGCAATTTTAGCAACGGCATTTTTAATTCCAGGTGTACAAGCAAATGCGATTTCTAGTGCGATTGACAATGCATTTGGCATTGAGCCATGGATTACGGGTGCATTTTTAGTTGTGATTTTAGGCTTTATCATCGTTGGTGGGGTTAAACGTTTTGCGAAAACAGCAACAATACTTGTACCATTTATGGCAGTTGCCTATTTACTCATGGCGTTCGTTATTATTGTGATGAACATTTCGCAAATACCAGAAGTTTTAGGTCTTATTTTCCGTAGTGCATTTGGCGCTGATGCGGTATTTGGGGGAATGGTCGGATCTGCGATTGCATGGGGGGTTAAACGAGCAATCTTCTCAAATGAAGCAGGGCAAGGGAACGGTGCTCACCCAGCAGCGGCAGCAGAAGTTTCTCATCCAGCTAAACAAGGTTTAGTACAATCATTCTCAGTTTATATCGATACATTGCTAGTATGTTCAGCTACTGCATTAATGGTGTTGTTCATGGGGACATATAACGTGCAAGAAGGTAGTGCAACGGGGGCATTAGTACAAGAAAATGCAGCCGGTATTACTTACACTGATTTTACACAAGCAGCGGTGAGCAGTGCATTCCCGAATTTCCAAAGCTTTGGTTCAGCATTTGTAGCAATAGCTCTATTTTTCTTTGCTTTTACAACTATTCTTTCATATTACTATATTGCAGAAACAAATGTGGCTTACTTATTTAAAGGGAAGAAGGAAGTTATGGCGACTTGGTTTATTAAAGCGGCTGTAATGGGAACATCTTTCTATGGTACGGTGCGGACATCAGATTTAGCATGGGCATTCGGAGACGTTGGTCTTGGTTTAATGGTGTGGGTCAATATTTTAGGGATGTTATTGATGGTGAAGCCAGCAATGATTGCGTTAAAAGACTATGAAGCGCAGCGTAAAGAAGGGAAGGATCCAACATTCCATCCAGAAAAACTAGGCATTAAAGGCGCAGAATTTTGGATAGCGTACAATGAAGAACGTAAAAATAAATAATTAAGAACGAAGCCGATGCTATGTCAAGCATCGGCTTTTAAGATTCTATTGGCTAGGAAGGTGGATATTTTTGCGAGCATAGTATAAAAACATCTTTATAAATGATTTGTCTTGTCTTCCACAATAACTAAATCAAGTATGGTTTTATTTCAAGTTAGTACGGTGGGGTATGTCTAAAAGAAAGATAGTAATTACAAGGGTGAAATGTAATTGGGTTAAAATGACTATAGTGTCATTTTGTTGTTGAAAAGTAATAGGTAATGAAATACAATAAAGATGACAATGGTGTCATTTTAAAAAGGAGGTGTTAATTATGCCAAAGGTAAGTCATGAGTATGTAATCAGAAAGAAAAGTAGCATATTAGAGGCTGCGTTATCGGTATGTAAAGTTAAGCCACTCCATGAAATTACGATGAGAGATATCATTAAAGCATCAGGTATAAGTCAAGGAGGGATTTATCGCTATTATGCGGATTTAGATGAAATACTTGTTGAAATCATTAATCAAACTAATGCGAATGCAGACTATAAGCAGGCCGTAGATGCAATCATTGAAAATAGCAAGGCTCCTCAAGAGAAAATAGAAAAGCTATTTACTTTTCTCGGTAACTACATAAAAGAAAACCTATCAACGGTTGGCAAGATTCAATTTGAACTTACAATCTTATTTGCGAACAATCCAGAGAGACAAAAGAAAATTTTATCGAATATCACTGAAAATGAAAGTGGACAATATTTGGTCGAGCAGTTATTTAGTACTATTCAACAGGGGATTTCTTCAGGGAGCTTTCAACCAGAAGTGTCACCAGAAGATATATTTACTTTTATTATTACATCTATTGACGGCATTGTAAGAGATGTTGTTTTACAAAAATGTTATGGTATGTTCGAAAATGAACAGGTGCAATGTGACGAAATTCGTCTTATGAATACTTTATCCAAGTCCGTACTATTATTATTGGGGTCTAAATAAGGGGGAGGTTCACAAATGTGGAAAGAGATAAGAAGGTTTCTATTCTATACCTTTGTTTCGTCGTGGATACTATGGGGTGGCTTAGCGGTATTAACACAGCTAAATGTGATCAAGTTTGGAACTGCATTTTCAATGATATTGTTTATTATGGGCGGTGTTACACCTGCCGTTTGTGAGGTATGGCTGAAACAGAAATATAGTTCTAAAGAAGAGTTTCAATCATTTATTAATAGTATAAAAAATCCTAGACACCCATTATCATGGTACTTGTTTACAATCGGACTTGCGTTTGCTGCTTGTTTCTTGCCGACTCTTTGGGGTGGGGCATCGACGGAGAATCCGTTATATCTAGCATTGCTTTTATTCCCGATTATGATTATCGGGGGAGGTTTGGAAGAAATCGGCTGGCGTGGCTATTTACAGCCTACGTTAGAAAAGAAATGGTCGTCATTCACAAGTACGCTTATTGTGGGTGGTATTTGGGCAATATGGCATCTGCCATTGTGGTTCGTCGTGGGCTCAAATCAAATGAGTATGAACTTTCTCTGGTTCACTTTAAGTGCTTTGGCATTATCTTTTCTGCTGACAGTCATTTATACATCAACCAAAAGTATTTTTCTGTGCATTATTTTCCACGCCTTAATTAACTCATTCTGGGTGGTATATATTCCAGATACACATGTCGCGTCTGGTCTATTTACACTTTTGTTTGCGTTGTTTATTTTTACTGTATTTGAGCTATATCGAAAGAAGAATAACATCAAAGGGAAAAATTCACTTCAAAAATAGCGATTTTCCCACGTCTGAGATAATAATTGATAAAAGGTACTTTAAGATTGGGGAGTGGAGCAATGTCAATATTATTAATTTTTATAATGCTAATGGTTGTGAGTTTGTTTATTAACGGTATTCTTTCATTAATTTATAAGAACAAAGAAAAGTTTGATAAAGGATTTACATTTGCTTTCGCTAAATTGAGTTATAGAAGAAAGATGATCCGGACTATGTGGTCTTTACCTCTAATGATTCCTGTATTCGTTATATTAAATTCATCAATTATTATGCATTCTTATGAGAAACAGTTTATTTTTATATCTTTGGTATTTCTTTTCCTTATACAAATGGCCTATAACTATTACAAATGGAGAAAGAATGAGAATAATTGTCTTTAAACAAAGGGAAAAGTGTATTGAAGCAAAACTTATTGGCAATATCGTTCGGACGTATTAAATTTCACGGACATTCAAATCTTAGCGCGAAGAATAATACGTTTAGATGGTTCAATTGGTGCTGAGGTAATTGAAAATGAAATGGTCAGCACATGTGATTGGCAAATGGATGAAGGGAAAATGTGAATGATATCAGGTCATTGAAGGGCAGTTAACTAGTTAATATCCATACATAGAAGTCGCACTCAAATGAGGTTTGGCTTTTTATTATGAAACTTTCCAACCAATTATACGTAAGTGATTGTAGGGGGGATGTAGCTTGACGAAAATTTATATGGTATCGATCAGGGAAGAAATAGATGGTCAAGAAGGTGAGCGGAAGGCTAAGGAAATTGTATTTACTAAAAAATCAGGACTGAAAGATTTTTTGCAAAAAGAGGGATTTAGTAAGGAATCAAAGAATCTATATGTAAAAATTAAGGAAGAATCCATGGTTGTTGCGGAAGTTGAAAAAGTGAAGATTTAATCATTTTGGAGAGTCAGTTCAATACAGGGTATTTACGGTATGAACAAGGAGATTATTCTGTTGTATATGCTTGTAGATAAAGGTTTCAATTGAAGTACCCTTATTCCTCATGAAAAAGAGGACTACGGACCATACTTTGTTCGTAATTCTAAATAATATGGTGTTTAGTTCATTTAATAATGCTCTTACTTTATTCTTTGAAGTGATATTTTTATATTTGAGTTGATTTCATAATTCCGATCCCTTCGGTATCAAGGGCTTTCAAACAATAAAAAAAGGGCACCTCCCCATTTTGGTATAATTTAAGCGACT
>NZ_JBIWEY010000037.1:0-42649 GCF_044762775.1 Lysinibacillus sp. NPDC096418 | reverse complement strand
AATGACTCCGGCAGCATACCGAAGTCATTTAATCGCTGTTTAATGTAGCAAATGGTCTTTTATTAAACTGTCTACTTTATAGGGTTCAGTTCATACCACAGTAGATGAGCTTTTTATTAGTGACTCTATTAAAAAGTGATAAAAAGACCTCGTATCGAGGTCTTTTTATGTACTCCTCAACATCTGAACAGTCCTGTAATTTGATTTTTGACACGCCGAAATAAGCATTTGTTCTACACGATTTTAAAATGCTACATTTTTCCCTAATTCAAGCCAGTGAAACCAAAATAAGTAGTTATCCAGATATTTCGTTGCAACCCCATGGAAACGTTCCATCCAAGTTTTTAAACGAATATGGAAGTTATTAACATGCTGTATATGAAATATGCCTTTGGTGTAGATCGATATTTTGTTTGTAAAAATATCTCTAAAAATATTTAATTATCTTATTTTTGAGTTTTTTTTCTAAAGTATAAAAATAGTTAACTTTCGATATATTAATAATTTGTTTATAAAAATGCCATAATAATGTGGATAAAAATTGTCTGATACTATTTTGATATTATTTTATTGGTGCTATTACAGTATAATCCGCTCAGTAACACCTCAATATCGAGATACTAATATACAAAATAAGGAGGAATTTTGAATGATGAACTGGTTACGTACCAATGTGTATGCTTCATATTTTATTTTATTTCTAAGATTATATATCGGATATCAGTGGGTTACTGTTGGGATGGGCAAAATCAATGGAGGATTCGAATCTACAGGTTATCTAACAAATATAGTAGCTAACCCAGTAAAGGGAGCGGATGGTGCGGTTGTTTATCCGGTGTACAATTATTTTATTGAACATTTCGCTCTACCTAATGCAGAGCTTTTTAATGTATTAGTTCCATGGGGTGAGTTATTAATAGGTTTAGGCCTTATTTTAGGTATTTTTACTACTACAGCAGCATTCTTTGGTTTATTAATGAATTTCATGTTTTTCTTTGGTGGTACTGTTTCGACAAACGCAACATTTATTTTAGTTCAATTTTTCATCCTGGTAGCGGGGGCAAATGCAGGACGCATTGGTGGAGATCGTTGGGTACTTCCATGGCTTAGAACAAATGTATTCAAGAAAAAACAAACAAACAAACAAAATGCTTAATTAGCAATTATAAATTGGATATCAAATAATAGAGCTGTCATCTTGACAGCTCTATTATTATTTTTCCTAACTTTTTCTATTAACATCTTCGAGTAAGGGCATTAGTTGTTCGAAATTCAAAGTAACCACCGCTAATATGATATAAGAGGTTAACTTATGGACCATCTACTATTTGTAAGTAAGTATTATTTCACATCTTTTTTATAAGCAACAAATCGTAAACGCCAATAATCAGCAACCCATTCGTCCCCATGATAGTATGTTGGCTTTAATAGCTCTTCACATTTTGTATAGACTTGTTCTTTCTCAACATCGGATAAATGTTGCAATATATTATGACTAAACATCTTAAGCCAATTTCTTAGGCCATCTTCGCTCTGAAGCGGTGTAGGGCGTTCATATAAATAAATTGTTTCGACAGTGAAGCCAGTACTTTCTAATCGTGTTTGATACTCTTCAACTGATGGAAAATACCAGGGGAAGTAGTCTTCAATATATGGGAAATTTAGGGCAAACATGCTTTGTTGCAGGGCACCAACAATGGAAGCGATGTTACCTTGTCCACCCATTTCTGCGACAAAGCGACCATTTGGTTTTAATGCATTGTAAATATTTTGGATAACCTTGTCTTGTTGCTTCATCCAGTGGAGGGCTGCATTTGAGAAAGCGGCATCGAATTGATTGGTAAAGTCCAAAGCTGCAGCATCCTGTGTCTTGAATTCAATTGTTGGATATTTTTGTTGTGCAGCAATAATCATATCCTGTGAAAAATCGGTTCCAAGCACGATGGCTCCGCGGGTTGCGATTTCATGTGCCAAATCCCCTGTACCACAGCCGACATCTAATATCATTTCTTTTTCCTTTGGAGCAAGAACGTCGACTAAGTTTTCTCCAAATTTTGAAACGAAGTCGTGCTTTTGATCATATAAACTAGCATTCCATTTTGTTTTCATCATTTCTTCATCTCCTTTGTATGAGCATAACAAAGAGATTGAGAGAGCGAAAATGCTGAAAAATAGCTGTTTTGATTCCGAATTGGAATATGTTACAAATAATTCGCTTGTTAAACTGAATATTGAAACTTTATTTTGGATGTTTCGTATACAAATTAATGAAAGGGGATTATGAAATGAGCGAAATACAAATGAAAAGTAAAGATAGGAATGGACGCATGCTATTTTCAGTGTTTTTTGGTGCTTCAATAGGTGCGGTTCTGGGAGTTATTGCTTATGTGAATAATTGGTTAGGATAAAATAAAAAATGCCTACAAAGGGAGCTAACCCACTGTAGGCATTTTTATTTACTTTTCAAGTTTTGTTAATGTTTTACCAGACCATCCAAATGCAATTGTTAAAATCGGACCGAGTAGGCAGAAGAATGTGAAGGGTAGGTAAGTCATTGTTGGAATATCAAGTACACTTGTAATGAAAATACCACATACACTCCATGGAACAAGTGGATTGATGACTGTTCCCGCATCCTCCATAACACGTGATAAGTTTTTCGGTGCCAAGCCAACTTTTGCAAACTGTGCTTTAAATGCTTCACCTGTTAGTAAAATTGATAGGTACTGCTCACCGACAAGTGTATTAACACCAATACCAGTAACAGCTGCACCTGTAATAACAGAGCCTGCACTAGTGAAAAGACTTTCTACTTTCGCTAATAGGCTTTGAATAATCCCGAGTGTGAACAACAACCCACCCATAGTTAAAGCTAGTAATACTAATGCTATAGTAAATAACATACTATTCATACCGCCACGTGTAAGAAGGGCATCTACTTCTTCGATACCAGTTGCAGATTTATAACCGTTAAACAACATATCGAATACGCTTGATAGGGCAATAGGTTCATTCACGTAAGCAAGTCCAATACCAATGATTGAAACAACTGCAAGAGAAATAAGCGCTGGTGCCTTGTAAAACGTCATAATTACAAGTACTACAAGTGGCAATAATGTATACCAATGGACAAGCCCTGTTGCAAGTAAGCCTTCTTTAAACTGTTCGACTGTTTCAAAAGAAGCGCCTGTACCTGTTGGTGAAAGAATTGCGTATAACACAAAGGAAATTACGAAGGCAGGAATTGTCGTCCAGCCCATGTTTTTAATATGTTCGAATAAATCAACGCCAACTGTGCCTGATGCTAGGTTTGTTGTATCTGAAAGAGGTGACATTTTATCACCAAAGAATGCACCTGAAACGATGGCACCAGCCGTAATCGCTAATGAGATATCCATTGCACTTGCAATGCCGATAAATGCGACCCCAACTGTTGCGACTGTCGTAAGTGAACTACCTACTGAAATACCGACAATGCTACACACTAAAAAAACAATAGCAAAGAAAAAGCTAGGAGACACAGTTGAAAAACCGTAGTAAATGAGTGTTGGAATTGTACCGCCCATCATCCAACTAGATATTAAAATGCCGATGAAGAAGAAAATAAAAACAGCGCCAAGTCCAGCACTTGCACCTGCAATCATGCCTGCTTCAAGATCTCGAAATGAAACTTTTTTTATAAGTCCATAAGCTATTAATAAAGAAATTACAAGGACAATTGGAATATGGGGTGTGGCTTTCAAAAAACTAATACTAATCCCCATTGTAATAATAATTAATAATGTAATGATGCAAGCCTCAAGAAAACGAGGATTGCTCTTTGCTGCAATACGAAACATGATGATCCTCCTAAACACTTTTGCGCTTCAATGCGTTGAAGTCTAAAAGTATTATAACATGCTATAAAATTAAGTCAATTAACTGAAAATTTAATTTATTTAATAGATTTTGAGAGGGGAAAGTAAGAGATTACACTCAAAATTTATCATTAAAAAGTTTACTTCGATAGAATGTATCACACTCTCAATGAAATGGAACATTCCTGAATGGAACGGATTACTACGCCCACAAACGGAACATTCCTCAATCGAACGAATCTCTCTGCAAAGAAAAAAATTGTGTCCATATTAAATTATTAATGTGCGCCGAAATAATCCCATGCATTTTTTAAGATTAATGTACAAGTGACCGCAATAAAAATATAACGCATCATTGTAGCATCACGCTTTAATGCGAATTTCGAACCTAAAATCGCACCGAAAATCATAATAAAGCCCATAGGAAGTCCGTATGAAAAATTGACTTCACCTAAAGCTAAGAACATCATAAGTGCAGCTAAGTTTGATGTGAAATTAAATGCTTTCGCATTGCCAGCAGCTTGTAAAAAATCATTGCCCATCATTAAAAAGACAAAGATAAAAAATGAACCAGTGCCAGGACCAAAGAAACCATCATAAAAGCCTATTGCCGCAAAAGTGACCAAAAATAGTATTTTTTTAGTTGTATTAAGTACTTTTTGCTCAGGATCTTGACCCCAATCCTTTTTCCAAATCGTATAGCTTGCTACAAGTACGAGCATAACTAACATTAGCGGTTTTAAAATAGTAGGTGATACGAGGTGTACCGAGTAAGCACCAATTAACGATCCGATGAAAATAAATGGAAGGATTTTTCGTATTTTTGTAAAGTCTACTTTTCCCGCTCGAAAAAATGTAAGCATACTTGTTCCATTACTAATTGTATTAGCAAGTTTATTAGTTGCAATGGCAGTACTTGGTGGTAAACCAATTGCCATAAGCGCTGGTAATGAAATAAGGCCACCACCACCTACAATCGCATTCAAAAAGGAAGCGATGAATCCGAAAAATAGTAGTATTGCTAGAGATAGTAAATCAATGTTCATATGAATCGCCTCGCATCCTTTTTTTACTAAGCGTACTGTGTACGGTAAAAAATAACAATGTAATATGCAGATTTCGAGAAGAAAAGTTTACAATCCCTTAACATTTGACAGAATTATAAAGAAGTGTTTTTATTGAAAATTCCTATAGAAAATGTTTGTTTTCATAGCAAAAGTAATGTTTATACTAGCATAAATTCAATGAAATGGAAAAATCTACATGATGTTTTATAAATGTGACGATTTTTATATTACAGTATTGTAAAATTGTTTTTTTATGTTTAAAGTTCTGTAGACTTATGTTAGGAATTTGTTATGATTGTCTCGTTATTCGATAAAAACCTATTCAACTGGAGGAACACCATGTTCAAGTCAAATAAGCAAGATCCATTTTTTCAGGCGTTACTAAAAATTGCGAAAAATGTCAATGAAGGAATTTACTATGCACATAACGCACGTATTCACGACATTGATGCACTAAAAGAAATTAATGTGACAATGAAACGATATGAAACTGATGGCGATTCTCTTATTCACGAATTAATCGTGATGCTGAATAAATCTTTCATGACGCCGATCGAGCGTGAGGATATTCTTTCATTAGCAAACAAATTAGATGATGTAATTGACGGTATGGAGGGTTGTATTGCGCATTTTGATATGTACAACTTAACAGAAGTTACTGAGCCAATGCGTCAATTCTTAACATACATTGCAAAGAGTACAGATGAAATGGTACTTGCAATGGAATTACTGAACAAAAAGAAACTAGTCGAAATGCGTAAACACGCAATTCAAATTAAAGATTATGAACGTGAATGTGATGAAATTTTCCGCTCTTCAATGAAGCAATTATTTATTCAAGAAAAAGATCCTATGCGTCTTATTGTATTCAAAGATATTTACGAACAATTTGAAGAAATTGCAGATATCTGCCAAACTGTAGCAAATACAATTGAAACAATAATTATGCGTAACGCATAAAATGGAGTGTACTAGATGAATACGATTTTACTCATTACTATATTAGTCGTTGTTTTCGCATTAGTATTTGATTTTATCAACGGTTTCCATGATACAGCCAATGCGATTGCGACGTCCGTATCTACACGTGCATTAAAGCCACGTAAAGCAATTTTTATGGCGGCTATAATGAACTTTGTTGGAGCGATTACGTTCGTTGGGGTTGCCAAAGCATTAACAAAGGACATTGTAGACCCGTTCAGTTTAAATGCCTTTGATGGTGATATTACAGGTTCAGTCGTAATTCTAGCGGCTTTACTTTCGGCCATCACATGGAACTTGTTAACATGGTACTTTGGAATTCCGTCAAGTTCATCACATACATTAATTGGTTCAGTTGCCGGTGCTGCAATTGCAGCTGCGGGCTTTAACGTGTTAAACTACACAGGCTTTATTAAAATTATTCAAGCACTTATTTTCTCACCAATATTAGCGTTTGGAGCAGGTTTCTTGATGATGTCCATTTTTAAAGTAGCATTTAAAGATTTGAACTTATATAGAACGAATAAAGGTTTCCGAACGACGCAGATTTTCACAGCTGCCCTTCAGTCTTTTACGCACGGTACAAATGATGCGCAAAAAGCGATGGGTATTATTACGCTAGCATTAATAGCTGGTGGCTTGCACCAAGGCGAAGATATCCCATTTTGGGTTCGTTTAGCTGCAGCTACTGCGATGGGTCTTGGGACTTCTATTGGTGGTTACAAAATCATCAAAACAGTTGGTGGTAAGATTATGAAGATTCGCCCAGTTAACGGGGTAGCAGCTGATTTAGCATCTGCGACTGTTATCTTCGGGGCGACATTAATCCACTTACCAGTATCAACAACTCACGTTATTTCATCATCTATAATGGGTGTTGGTACAGCACACCGTGTGAAAGGTGTTAAATGGGGCATGGCACGTAAAATTGTGACAACTTGGGTAATCACAATGCCAATCTCAGCCGTTATGGCAGCTTCCATTTACTTTATATTAAGCTTATTCTTTTAATGGATATAAAGGAATGCACAATTGCGTGCATTCCTTTTTTTATTCAGCAATAGTAGAGGAGAATCGGATAAGTGATGGATAAACTCAAATTTGCACTTTTTATTGCTTAAAATGCCCACTATGGTAAAAATAAAGAAAGTGTAAAGTTAAGAAAATCAGCATGTATACATAGTAAGGTAAGTGCAGGAGGAAAAAACATGGGAGAGAAGATATTGTTAATTGAGGATGATGCGGCGATTGGGCGTATCGTAAAAGATACACTGACAAAAGAGGGCTATGCTGTTACTTGGGCAACAACTGGACTTGAAGGATTAGCGGATTTTCAAGTTGATGGTTTTGATTTAGTACTTGTCGATTGGATGCTGCCAGAAATGGATGGGCTTACAGTGTGTCAAAATATACGCTGGCAAAGTGAATTACCAATCATCATGATAAGTGCCCGTGAGGAAGAAGCGGATAAGGTGGAAGGCTTACAAGGGGCTGATGATTACTTAGCAAAACCTTTCAGCTTAGAGGAATTGAAGGCGCGTGTGGCATCACATTTACGTCGTTGGAATCGCTATAACAAAAAAGAGATAAATGAGGATAGCTCGTTTTTTGAGCATGGTCTAAACATCAATTGGCAAAAGGAAATTGTAACCTTGAAGGATGGAGAAATCTCCCTGACTCAAAAGGAATTTGCTCTCTTAAAACTATTGGCGAAAAATCCGGGCCAAACGTTTACAAAGGAAGAATTATATCAGCACGTTTGGCAACAGGCAGGGCTTGAAGATACACATACGGTAACCGTGCATATTAAGGCACTACGTGAGAAGCTGCAGGACTCTATAAAAACACCACATTATATTCAAACTGTATGGGGCAAAGGCTATCGTTTTATCGGAGAATCACTATGAAAATTAAATTTTGGCTACTAATCACGTTTTTCATTGTGATGATTTTACCAATTGGCAGTGTTTACGGTTTATATGTGTGGATCAATACCTACTACCAAGACAAAAATGTCGCAGAATATCTCGAGAAGTGGACTGAACTAGAGGCGCTAAAAGTAATGCTAGATGATCCAACATTGTACAACAAAAATAATGATTTTAGCGCTGTAGAAGCACTTAGTAGTGATCAGGTGGGAATTTCACTGTACTCGCAAAACGGTTTTATTTATTATAGTTCAAATCCATTGTCTTCAGTTTTTATTTCGAAAGATGACCTGTTCAGAGATTTATTTGAATTTCAGAAAAAGTATAACGCTTTTACATATAAAGAGCCTATCTATCAAAAGGGTGAACTTGTAGGGCTATATGAGGTACAACTTGTTCGTACGGATTGGGTGCAGGAGGTTGAAAGACGTTCATTCCTAGTGATTGGAGGAGTAATTACATTATTTATCTTAATTTATGGCATAGTAATTTGGTTACTTCAGAGTAAGTTGAATCGACCATTACAAGAGCTGATGCAACAAATGCGTGCTTTTGCTAAAGGTGAAGATGTGAAATCTGATTTTAGTGTACGAAAGGACGAAATTGGTGAGGTTGCACAAACCTTTTTTGCCATGCAAAGGGAAATTGAAGCTTCGCGTACACTATTAAAGAAAGAGCAGGAACAAAAAGAATTGATGATTGCTAGTATCTCACATGATTTAAAAACGCCGTTAACAGCCATTCAAACCTATGCAGAAAGCTTGCAAAACAAGAAGTTAACTGTTGAAGAGCAATGTGAATATCGACAAGTCATTTTAAAAAAGTCTACTCTAATGAAACAAATGCTAGAAGACTTACTCATGTATACATTGTTGCAATCAACAAGCTATGATTTAGAACTTGTTGAAGTAGAGGGCGCTGAGTTTTTTGAAATGGCTTTATCTGAATATGAGCCACTTTGTATTAATAGAGGCTTTGCTCTAGATGTCATGTGCGAAGTAGAAGGTATATATGCAGTTCACCCGAAACAGTTACAACGTGTAATTGATAACTTGATGAGTAATGCTTGGCGTTACGGTGAACCAGGAAGTGTCATTGGATTAGCTGCTGTAAACGCAGGAGATGTCCCAAAGTGGTGCTTTGACTTTGTGAAATTAGCATTAACAAAGCGTGATGGCATGTATATCATTGTCCAAAATTGTGGGCAAGGAGTGAAAGAACAGGAAATTGCAAAGTTATTTGAACCGATGTATCAAGCAGATGATGCGCGTACAAAGGCTGGACAGCGGGGATCCGGGCTTGGTTTAAATATTGCGAAACAAATTGTAAATAAGCATGGAGGGACAGTAGAGATGGTGTCACAAGATGGTATTGGGACAGCTGTACTTTGCTGGCTTCCATAACAAAGGAGATAATAAAAATGAAATGGAAAAACTCACTACGTGCAGCTGGTTTAGTTGCGACATTATCTATAGGACTCTTTGCGTGTAATACGGAATCTCCGTTTTCACCGCAGGAAGTCATTGCACAAGTATTACAGGAAACGGAAGCAATTAGTTCATATTACGGTGAATATACTATGGATATGGGTGAAGTTGGTGGTCTTGCAAAAGTGAAAGAGTGGACTAAGGATGGTAAACGTCGTATTGAAATGACAACTGAAGATGGAGAGCATAATATTACAGTTTATGATGGTGTACACACGATCTCTTTTGATGTAGTGAAAAATCATGTGCTGAAAATGGAATTACCAGAAGAACAGTTAGAGGGTTTAAACAGCCAATCACCTAAAGAACAAGCGGAAATGACACTAAACATGGTGAAGGATACGCATACTATTTCAATTGCAAATGAAGAAAAGATTGCGGGGCGTGATACCTATCATATCGTAGCAAAAACAAAAAAAGCAGATACTTTATTTGGCGATTTAGATATATGGATTGATAAGAAAACATGGCAAACGTTAAAAATGACAACTATCAGTTTTGGCAACAAAATGACGACTGAATATACAAAAATGGACACTGATATCAAGATAGACGATACAAAATTTATACTGGATATTCCTAAAGATGCAACTATTGAAGAAGTGAACTTAGAAGATAATCTCCCAGAAGAAGTTTCACTAGAAGTACTAAAAGAAAAACTTGGTGAATTTTTAATGGTTCCTGAAGCAGATGGTTTGCAGGCAATAAAGTTTGAAGATATGCGTGTAGAAGAACGCCCAGAGTTTGCGATTACGTATGTAAAGGATGATCTACCTGCCTTTAGTGTTTCGGTCTTTAAAATTGTCGGCAATTATACAGAATTTGGTGGAGAACAAACGCTGATGGAAAAGGAAATAGAAGTGCGTGGTAAAAAGGGTACACGAATAGAACAAGGAGATTTCCGTCTTATTAACTGGCAAGAAAATGGCTATCAATACAGCATCATGGCAGAAAATAAAGACCTAACTGTGGAGGATTTGCTCGCTTATACAGAAAAAATGAGTATTGTTCAGTGAGGTGAGGTACATGCAAAAAGGTGGCTTTGTAAAATGTTTAGCTTTATTTTTATTTAGCACGATATTTTTGTACGGCGTTGGTGAGACGTATAATATAGAGTGGCTACAATTTCAGTTGTTATCTGAAAGTAGTGAGGGTGGATTTAGGATGAGTTTTAGTTCACTCACGCCGGTGATCGGTGGTTTACTTGTTGTCGCGTTATACGAAATCGCACTTAAGCGGATAATATAACAGACTATTTTATTAAACGCGACCTAGTCGTTAAAATCCACTCGTGAAAGCGGAGTGGATTTTAACATGGTAGGGTAGATGAGAGCTAAACTTGAATAAAATGTTGATTAGCTAGTTTATTGTTGAGCCTCATTACAAGGGGCTCCTTTTTTATTGTGAAACGGTGGAAGCGTGGGAATCGTTAATATTATAGGAGGGGGAGGTGAACGATATTCTTGAAAAAATCATCGA
This sequence comes from Lysinibacillus sp. NPDC096418, assembly GCF_044762775.1. Lineage (NCBI taxonomy): Bacteria > Bacillati > Bacillota > Bacilli > Caryophanales > Bacillaceae > Lysinibacillus > Lysinibacillus sp. NPDC096418. The sequence goes on along the minus strand of NZ_JBIWEY010000037.1, from coordinate 31,850 downwards.
TGATCATGCGGAGCATTTACTGCGTTTAGCTTATTTTTATGTAAAAGATCGGCAAGTTGCAGAGGATATTGTGCAGGAAGTTTTTATTAAGTTTTCGTCGCAAGCATATGAGGAACGAGGGCTTTTGCGTGCGTATTTATCGACATTAACAATCAATAAAAGTAAAGATTACTTAAAGAGCTGGCATTATAAAAAAATTATCTTACAAGAGAAATTATTCCCCATGCGTGCAAAAAAACATAAGGATGCACTCGTAGAGGCAGAAGAACGTTCGCAAATTGGTGCTGCGATTATTAAACTGCCACTTCAATATAGAGAACCAATATTGCTTTATTATTATGAGGAAATGAAGGTTGCAGAAATTGCGACTACACTAGGTATCCCTGAAAATACGGTTAAAACAAGGCTAAGGAGAGCTCGTGAAGCATTGAAGCCATTTTTAAAACAAGAAGAATGGGAGGTGTTGATGCATGAATGATGTCAAAAAAGAACTGGTGAAAGTCGCGGGAGATATGACTAATAGTAAAGCGCGTATTAAGGAACGTGTACGCCATCAACATGCTCCCAAGTTGAAAAAACCACTTCGATTTATGACAATGAGTGTAGTTGTAACATTATGCTTAGTTAGTTTTATCGTAGTGCAGTTGGTAGAGAAGGACTCGAAGCAGATGGCGCAATTATTTAACGATACACAGCTAACATACTTTAAGGATTTAGAGCGCATCATGTATCTTAACGAGGAGTTAAAATTGGAGAATGCTTATGCACGATATGAGCAAAAACTAGCGTCCTATTATTATGCACAGTTTCTTGGATTTGAGAGTACAGTAAAGGAGATAGCAGCAGAGAAGTTCCAGCGCTACAAGGAGCTTCAAGACTTACCTGATACCCCTATATATGCAGTGTTCAAAGACAATGGGGTAGATAAATATTTTGCTACGTACATTGAGCCGATGTTACCGATGTTTGTTGCGGAAAAGAAGTTAATAAATTTATATAAGGAAAGATATCCAACTTTTCCTCAAACGATGGTACAGCAAATAGCTGAACAAGATGCGATCCGATACTTTAATAAGCATTTTACTGAAGAGGCACAGTCTTTTCAAGAAGAACTCGGCTTGGAACATTATGTGAATATTCCGTATAGCTCACCCTTTGTAGGGACTATTGTTGAAGTCGAAGATAATGCCTTTTTATTTGTTGAAGGGGCTATTCCAGAAGAATTGGAACAATTATCGGTTAAAGAAATCATTGAAAAATACGCGAATGCAACCTGGTATCCAGTAGAAGAGGGGGTTTCGGTAAAAACGGGAGACTATGTTGAGGTTTCATCATCGAGTTCGGTTTCAGAAAATAGCAACATTGAACGCTATGGCTTACTGCATAGTATGACAATTGTGGATCCTACTATCACAACAAAGCTTACGCTGCAAAATACTAATGATGTTGCGCAATTTTTGCAACAACTAAATTGGAAACAAGATAAAGCTAGTATCGTTCGACCTCCTGACTATTCATTTATGCTAGACAAAGTACGGGTGGACGTATGGGTTACTCATGCCAAGACACTCCGCTTATATGCACTAGAGTATGGTGAAGTTAATCTTGGTGACAAAAGTTCGGACCGATTAAAAGGATTGTTAGGTATCTAGAGTTCACAACAAGTCTCTTACGGAGAGGCTTGTTTTTTAGTTCAAAAGAAGTGGTATTAGGCTGTATTACTCATTATTTAGAAAATAAAGAGGTGTAAAGTATGGTGATATTTTTCTATTTGATATAGTATAAAAGAAGTGAGAGGTTTTAAAAAAAGGAGGAAGCTGTGTGGTTAGGGAAGAATTTGAAGAACTACTTCTAACATTAAAAGCTTTATATAGCGCGAATCGCTATTTAGAATATATTGAGTTGAGTAGTGCTGCCATTGATAATGCTTATGCACTGGAGATGTATGATCAAGCAATGATATTGCTCCGTTATCGTTGTGCGAGTTATTTTCAAATTGGCGATTTGCAAATTGCGATTAATGTTCTTGAACAATACCGTGAACTTACCTTTAAATACGGCAATGATATTGATTTAATTCAGTATTTTTCATTGGCCTCCACTTACTGGGGAACTTTCGGCCATCGGAAAAAATCCGAAGAGCTCATGCTGAAGGGTCTTGAAATTGCTAAACGCATTGAACATGTAGAAAGCATGGGGAAAATTTATAATAACTTAAGTGTTTTAGAAATTGAATTAGGTGAGTTTCGTCAGGCTAAGGAATTTGCATTGGAGAGCCTTTATTATTGTAATACATTCGAAACCAAACATGTACAACCTTTTACAGAAGTAATCCATCCAAAGACAAATTTAGCACTTGCACATATTGGGTTGGAAGAATTTCAACAAGCGGATGAGTTATTACAGGGACTACTAGCCGATATTCATGACCCGCCATACAGTAAAGCACAATTAGAGGTGTTCATTGCTCATGCCCTACTATGTGAAAAACGGGGGGATGTTGGTGAAGCGATTGATATTTATCAAAAATCAAAACACTATGCATTGCAAAATAACGATTTATCCTTGTTACAGTCAATATACAATTCATTAGTAAAGTTAATTGAGCAACAAGGGAACAAAATAATATTATGTGCTGTGCAAAAAGAATATATTAGCATTTTATTGGAAATCCAAAAAGAAAATTATACACAACTATTATTTGAAATGGAATATAATGATCAGAAAAAACAATTTGAAAAAACAGCGTTTATCGATCCATTGACAAACATTTATAATCGACGCTATTTTGACGAGCATGCACAGAAGATGCTTAAAATGGCCGCGAATGAAAAGCAGCAATTAGCGTTACTAATGATCGACTTAGATCATTTTAAATCGATAAATGATTCAAATGGTCATTTATTTGGCGACGATGCGCTAGTATTAACTGCGACAACATTACAGCAGTATTTTGAGCAATATGAAGATTCAATTGTTTCGCGTTTTGGTGGAGATGAATTTATCGTGCTGACAAAAATAATTGCGGGGCAAACGGAACAGACGGTGACTGAAAACTTATATAAAAAACTGACGTCGCTTGCTTTATCGGTAGGTGCAGAAGTTGTGAATTTAGAATTTAGTATTGGAGTTAGTACAAATGATGAAGCTAGAATTACAAATATTGGACAAATTATTAAAAACGCAGACAATGCATTATACGCATCCAAGCGCAATGGACGTAATCAAATTACAATTTATAACCACTATAGTAATGTTGGAAATGATAAATAATGAAACATAATGTGCAAGTACTCGAGTAGATGAGGAGTACTTGCACATTATGTTGTTTCTATTAGTAAATATGAAGATGGTATTACAATGACTATTTTTCATTGGAGAGGAATGGTGCATGTTCAAGGGACGTAATCTGTTGTGAGTAGCATTTATTTAGATTTTACTCTCAAATTATCAAGTTGAATCAATTTTCTTTGGAAATTTGAATCGGAATGGCGTTGTCATCCGTCAGTAGTGTAGAAGGTAGGTGAGGACAGCGGTGGAAATAGAAGATGTCATCGCGCAACACGGCGATTATTTGTTAAAGGTTGCGTATTTATATGTGAAAAATGAGGCGACGGCAGAGGATATTGTACAAGATGTCTTTATTGCATTTTATCAAAAGCAGGGGCAATTTAGGCAGCAATCATCGCTACGTACATATTTGGTGAAAATGACAGTTAATCGCAGCCATGATTATTTGCGAAGCTGGAAAAGTAAACGGCTGTCATTGTTCGAAAAAATAACGGGCAAAACAACATATCATACACCCGAAAAAGAGGTGCTCATTAAATCTAGTAAGCGAGAGTTAGTTGAAGCATTGTTTACACTATCGGTTCAGTACAGAGAGGTGCTAATTCTCTACTATTTTGAGGATATGACGACAGTGGAAATCGCACAGCTTGTAGGTTGTCCAGAAGCAACGGTGCGTACAAGGCTACAACGTGCGAGAAAACAACTAGCCGTGACAATTGGTGAAAATGACTGGGAGGTGTTACGCAATGAATCGATTTAAGGAAGATATACTGCAAGAGCTGCAAGATGTAAGGTTAACAGATGAAAAAAAGCATGCTATTGCGCAAAAAGCTCGTAGGAAAGGCATGCCGAGAAGAAGTGATCAGTGGCAGTACCGAATCGTTCTAGCGACATTTACCTTATGTGCAATTGCCTTTAGTTATTTATTTTCGCAGGATGAGGAGAATAAAACAGGTGTTCATCAAGGAGCAATGGTACAACAAAAAACGGATGCATCGAGCTTTTGGACATTTTTAGAATCTGATTTGGTGAGTGGATTGCTGTTAGTTGGAATAACAGCTTGCTTAACGTTAATAATTAAATACACCTTGAAGAAGAAAAATTATGGTTTACCTGTATGTATAGAATGTGGGGAGACATGGTCACATAAGCAAGCACATAAATTTCATTGGAAGAATGGGGAAATCGAGTGTCCTCATTGTGGGAAAAAGCAATATCGCACAAAAAAATCAGTACAATTAGGTGCTCTATTAAATATCCCTATTTCATTGATGGTCTTTATGCATTTTTTATTCGATAATTTTTTTATTGGATTTATTTTTTATTTTTTAAGTATCATTATTTTTTATCATCAATTAGTTCCTTATTTATTTGATTTGCAAGAAGATGATCCAATGAATGAGCCACTTTGGTAAATAATATTTACACAAGAAATTGCTAGTATGCTATAGCAATTTCTTTTTTTATGCCTATTTTTCAAAATTGATTGACAATAGTTATCATTTGATTTATCGTTGTGTTAACTTAATTGTAATTGTAGTTAACGCACAAGGGGAGGCACTTTATTTTGAAAAAAAGTAGTACATACCAATACGTTTTAGCAGCATTTGGGGCAGCGATTATCGCGGTGCTTGCGCAGGTGACGATTCCATTGCCACTAGTACCAATTACAGGGCAAACATTAGCAATCGGTCTAGTTGTAACAATTTTAGGTGCAAAATTAGGGACTTTATCAGTACTATTATATATTTTACTTGGAGCAGTTGGAATTCCCGTATTTACAGGTTTTGTTGGTGGACTCGGTATCATTGTTGGGCTTACTGGTGGTTACATTGTAGGCTTCTTACCGACAGCTATTATTATGGGACTGTATATGAAAAAATTTGGCTTAACGATTCCACATGCCATTGTAGCTAACGTCATTGGGATGGTAATCACACTTGCATTTGGTACAACGTGGTTAAAAATTGTAGCTGAATTATCTTGGAACGCAGCATTTATGGCTGGTGCAGCAACATTTATTATCCCTGGATTATTAAAAGCAGCTTTAGCAGCTTGGCTTGGCGTCGTTGTTCGTCGTCGTTTAGAAACAGCACATCTAGTCGAAGCTACTGTATAAGAGAGGCGAATGAACTTGGCAACTTTGTGGACAGGCGGTAAGATTTACACGATGGTAAGTGACGGCGAAACTGTCGAAGCTGTGCTTGAACATAACGGAAAAATTGTGGCAACAGGTGAGGTAGATCGCTTGTTGCCACAAGCTACTTTTATCCAAGATTTAAAGGGAAATGTCATGTATCCGGGCTTTGTCGATAGTCATTTACATATTCTTGGCTATGGGGAAAAGTTAAAGCATCTTGATGTATCCAATGTGAAAAGTAAGGATGAATTACTAGCGCTTATCCGTGCTCGAATGGAAATCGTACATTCGAATGAGTGGGTCATTGCGATTGGGCTCAATGAAACCCAGTTTGACGAGCCGATATTTCCAACGTTAGCGGAACTTGATGTACTCGGAGAGGCGCATCTTATTATCAAGCGAAGCTGTCATCATTTACTATTAGCAAACTCCAAAGCGTTAGTTTTTGCAGGGATTACTGATGCTACACCTTCTCCAGAGGGGGGGATTATTGAAAAGGTCGATGGCCGAGTAACGGGTGTTTTAAAGGATGCAGCGCTTTATATGATTGTCAATCATATGCCACATATTACACCAGCGTATATTGAGGATGCGCTTGAAAAGGCTGTGATGTCATTGCAAGCGGTTGGGCTCGTCGGTGGGCATTCTGAGGATTTAAGCTATTATGGACCACCTTATCAGCCAATTGATGCTTTTCGTAAAATCGTCGAAGATAGGCAAACATTTAAAGTTCATTTGTTACAGCATCATCAAGTATTTAAGGAAATAATGAACGCCGATTTGAACAAGAACAGGTCGCCTTATTTGGAGTTTGGGGCAATGAAAATATTTGTCGACGGAGCATTTGGTGGACGAACGGCGGCACTGCGAGAACCGTATTGTGATGATCCGGAAAATAGCGGAATGCTTGTTCATTCAAAAGCTCAGCTTGAGGAGTTAGTTCAACTTGCTAGATGTTACGATCAAACGGTTGCGGTGCATGCGATTGGTGATTTAGCCATTGATTTGATTTTAGATGTTTTTGCGAAATGTCCACCACGGGAGGGTCAGCTTGATCGTGTGATTCATTGTAGCTTAGTAAATGAGCAGATTCTTGCTAAATTAGCCTCACTGCCAGTTGCGATTGATATGCAACCTCAGTTTGTACAGGGTGAATACACAGCGGAAATGGCTCGGCTTGGTGACAAACGTACTAAGGGACTACACCCACTAAAATCATTATTAAATAGGGGACTTATCGTAGCTGGTGGCAGTGATGCACCGATAGAAGTACCTAATCCACTGTATGGAATTTATGCGGCTGTCACTAGACGGAATTTCGGGGAGTACCATGATGGTTATGGCGCACAGGAGAAAATATCACGCTTTGAAGCGGTGCAACTATATACAGTTGGTGCTGCTGCCATCATTGGACAACAACATAACCGTGGACAAATCGCACCTGGTTTTTCAGCTGATTTTACTGTGTTTACAGATGATATATTTAAGGTGGAAATTGAGAAACTGCCAAATATTGAAGTTGCACATACAGTCGTGGATGGCAAGATTGTTTATGAAAAGGACTAAAAAATCGTTGTGGAGATAATCTTCACAACGATTTTTTTTGTAGTTCCTCAACTTGTTTCTCTAAATGATTGATACGCATCGTTAACTCGTGTACTTGTTGATCAGGTGATGAGTGTTTATTTTTTGAGAAGACCGTTATTAGCAAACGAGTGATAATCACAATCATAGATATTAATATGGTGAAAATGAAAATCGAAGAAATGATATCTCCTATGTGGAAATTTTCCAAGTAATACAACTTCCTTTCTAGAATACATATACTTCTATTATGGGGGATTTTGCTAAATTTATCAAAAGTAATTTTACCTCGGGAATGGTTTTTGAAACGAGTGAATAACCTATTAAGCAGGGGGGGTGTATGTATGCAAAAAGAACGACAAATTATTAGACTAGCATTGCGAAACATTCTAGTTTATCGCATCGATTATATTCAAGTTTTTGCACTCATTCGGCTAGTTCAATTTTTGTTTATTGTGCCTGTGACGTCATTGGCGTTTAAGCTTATGCTATGGGTAACAGGTTATACGCATATCACAGATCAAAATTTGTATAGCTTTTTAATGCACCCCTTAGTAATATGCATGATCCTTTTATGGATATTTATTGTGTTATTATTCATTTATTATGAAATGGGCTTGTTATTTAACATGGCATACAACCAGCAGCGAGGCATCCGCTATAAGTTTCTTGCAATTTGGCAGCAACTTAATCGGAAGGCTGTGTTTTTTTGTAGCTTTCAAACTATTTATTTTGCACTTTATATTGCGTTTCTTTTGCCGCTTGCATCTGTACTTCTACCACTTACTTTAACACAGGAAATTATAATTCCACATTTTATTATGGATGAATTGATGCAATCGAGTGTTGGCAGATTATTTTATGCAGCTGTAGCGGGTTTGCTTATTATTTTTGGTATTCGTAGCACGCTGACTTTACCAATTTTTACAATTCATTCGAAAACCTCTATCCGTCAATCTATCATATCCAGTTGGCATTTTTCTAAACGACGCTTACTGGAGTTGCTTATATTATTAGCGATGCTTTTAACAGGGTACTTACTTGCACTTTTCGGTATTACAGTTGTCAGTATGGTTCCGTTATATGTAATCGAGAGGCATATGCCGAGTTCAGCGCTAGTGACTGCAGGGCTGACGTTGGCGTTTTTAGAAATTATTTTTGTCGTCCTCTTTAGTTTACTACAAGCAATGTTTTCGCAAGTAATGGTCGCGATTACATATAATACGTTGAGTTTTAAGAAACTGAATATATCTCCAAATTTTGTGAAAAAGCGATATAAGCATATATTAATATTAGTCAGTACTGTATTCATTGTATTGAGCGTAATTAATATTGATTCACTAGAAAAAAGTGTTTATGCACCCGATACGAAAATCATTGCACATAGAAGCTATATGGGGGAAGGCGTCGAAAATACACTTAGTGGACTAGCAAGTGTGGCGAATACAGGCGCTGATTTAATCGAACTAGACATACAGCAAACGGCAGACGGGGACTTTGTCGTCTTTCATGATCGTACATTGCGAAGGTTAGCTGGGAAGTCCAGTACGGTAGCGAATATGACGCTTAGTGAGTTAACGGCTGTGACGGTTCATGCGAATGGTTTTAGTGACAAAATTACGTCTCTCGATGACTTTATTGAGACGGCACAAGCACTAGATATTTCGTTACTCATTGAACTGAAAATTCATGGCAAGGAAACAGAAGATGTCCTAGTTCGATTAGTTGAAAAGCTTCGTGCACATAAAGTCCTTGATAAGTATTACGTGCAATCAGCAAACTCAGAAAAGATGTTGCAATTAAAGAAACTAGCACCCAATTTACGTGTAGGGATTGTCTATGCACTAAATATTGGTACAAATGATGAAGTAAAGGTAGATTTTATTGCACTAGAAGAATCATCAGTGAGTGATCGTTTAATAGAAGAAATGCAACTATTAAATATCGATTTATTTGTTTGGACGTTAAACAAGGACCACTTATTACAAGAATATATTAGCAAAAATGTAACCGGTGTGATTACTGATCATCCAATTGTAGCATTAGATATTCGGTCCAAGCAGGGCAGAAATAAGTACTTCCTTGAAAGAGTACTAAACAGATTGGACTTTGATTTTCAAAAATATTTTGGTAGCTTTGTAACCTTTTTCATTTTAAATCGACTAATTCTTTGAAACATAACAAGGGAGAGATTTTGATGAAAATGAAAAAAGTTATTCCATTCGCAATGTCAGCATTATTAATCGGAAGTGCAGCCGCGTCACCGGCAGCTTTAGCAAACGGAGGAGAGGCAATTGTGACAAGTGATGCACAAAAAAACGAGGCACAAGTACAACCTATCTTTATTAAGATCGCAGGAACAATTGAAGATGTAGAAGTACGTGACAACGCGACATACTACACAACTAAAGAAGGTGAAAATACAAATATATTTGCCGTGAACAAGGACACACTTGTTTTCGATAATACAGGTAAAGAAGTGAAGCTTCAAAAAGGTGACAAAGTAACGGCATACACTTATGCAAACAAGCCGATGATTTTGATCTATCCACCACAGTACAGCCCGGAAGTCATTATCGTTGAAACAGAAGCAATGGGCAGTGTAGCTGTTGGAACGTTCGATAAAAACTTATTGAGTGAAGAGCTTTCATTGAAATTGAATGTTAGTGAAGAAACAAAAGTTTCAAGTTTATCTGGCAAAGATGTCACAATTGCAGATTTACCAGAGCAAAACTTACTCGTTTTCTATGCCATTACAACAATGAGTATCCCAGCACAAACACCACCAACAAAAGTCATTATTTTAGACAACGAAGAACAAGAATCAGCTGAAGTTACCCCTGCAAAAGAAGTTCCAGAAGCAGAGGTGGATCCAGCGGAAGCTGCTGTACAAAAAATAATTGCCTCTGATTTCCATGAAGTTGATGGCATAAAAATGGTACCACTACGTTTAATCGCTGAAGAACTTGGCTACAAAGTAGAATCAACTGGCTACGGTGCAATCGTTTCAAAAGGTGCGTTATCGTATACAATTACTCGTGGTCAAAAAGCGTACGGTTTCAACAAATCCCTACGACAATTTGACGTAGCACCAGCATTACTAGAAGCAACAAAAACATATGTACCAGTTACATTTGTAGAAGACTTATTGAACACTAAATAAATAATAAACCTCTACGGCCATCGTGCTGTGGAGGTTTTTTCTAGGTTAGACAATTCGGTGTGTTTAGAATTGAGTACTGCTCAGGTGGAGGAGAGATACGCTCGAGTATAGAGAGTGCCGCTCGGGTAGAGAAGAGATACGCTCGGGTAAAGTGTATTGCCGCTCAGGTGATAGGGAGGTTCGCTCGGATAAAGTGAAGAATCGCTCAGGTAGAGAGGAGTTCCGCTCGAGTAAAGTGAGTACCGCTCAGGTAGAGGGGAGTTACGCTCGGGTAAGTTAGTACCGCTCAGGTAGAAGAGAGATACGCTCGGGTAAAGTGAAGTGCCGCTCAGATGGAGTAGAGATACGCTCGGGTAATGTATTTTGCCGCTCAGGTGGAAGAGAGGTGCGCTCAGGAATCTACAACAGGATAAAACCAAACCCCAGCTAAACAAAGTGCTTAGCTGGGGTTTTCGTAGTCCTATTTATTTTGCGTTTGGATAAATCATTGTTGCTGGATCTACGTATTCATCGAATTGTGCCTCGGTTAAGATACCACTTGCAATAGCAGCTTCTTTCAATGTTGTGCCTTCATTATGGGCAAGTTTCGCAATTTTTGCTGCGTTTTCGTAGCCGATGTAAGGGTTGAGTGCGGTTACTAGCATTAATGAGTTTTGTAGATTACGGTCTAGTACCTCTATGTTTGGCTCAATACCAACTGCGCAGTGATCATTGAATGACTTCATTGTATCAGCTAGTAGGCGCGTGGATTGCAAGAAATTATAAATAATAACTGGTTTAAAGACGTTTAATTCAAAATTTCCTTGTGAAGCGGCAAATGCGATCGTTGCGTCATTTCCGACAACTTGTGTGACAACCATTGTCATCGCTTCACTTTGTGTTGGGTTTACTTTTCCTGGCATAATCGAAGAACCTGGTTCATTTTCAGGTATGGTAATTTCGCCAATACCAGAACGTGGGCCACTTGCTAACCAGCGTACATCGTTGGCAATTTTCATTAAGTCTGCAGCAAGTGCTTTTAAGGCACCATGTGCAACAACGGCTTCGTCATGACTCGTTAAGGCATGGAACTTATTTGCTGCTGATGTAAAACTTTTTCCAGTGATTGCGCTAATTTCTGCTGCTACACGGTCTCCAAATTCAGGGTGAGCGTTAATACCTGTGCCGACCGCAGTTCCACCGATTGCGAGTTCCTTCATAAACTCAATGTTCAGACGGATCATTTTTTCCGACTTTGCTAGCATTGCTGACCAGCCACTGATTTCTTGACCTAATGTAAGTGGGGTAGCATCTTGTAAATGCGTGCGTCCGATTTTAATAATATCTTTAAAATTCTCCGCCTTCTCGTCCAATGTTGTTTTGAGTAGGCGAAGACGAGGTAGTAGGTAGTCTTCTACTTTTAGAACAGCTGCAATATGAAGAGCCGTTGGGAAAGTATCGTTCGAGCTTTGCGATTTGTTGACATCATCATTAGGATGAATGAGATCAGCCTCGCCAGCATCTTTTAAAATTTGATTGGCACGATGCGCAATCACTTCGTTCACATTCATATTAGACTGTGTGCCACTACCAGTTTGCCATACGACAAGAGGGAATTGGTCGTCCCATTGTCCGTTCAAAACTTCATCTGCTGCTTGAACAATTGCAGTAGTTTTTACATCTGAAAGTTTGCCAAGCTTATTGTTCGCGAGTGCTGCACCTTTCTTTAAAATCGCCATCGCCTGAATCAACTCGATTGGCATTTGTTCTGTACCGATACGGAAGTTCTCTTTACTACGCTGTGTTTGAGCGCCCCAAATTTTGTCTGCAGGTACTTTGATTTCACCCATAGTGTCTTTTTCAATACGATAATCCATTCCAAACAACTCCTTTGTGTATGTAAATCAATTTCGCCATGGCGTAATAGAGGCTTTAATTTTATTCAGTGGACGTTTAAAGACCGCTGAATAAATTAAAAAACGGATATTCTTAGTCTGATATAAGAATATCCGTTTGATGCATGCTTATTCAAAAAAAGAGGGGGATTTTGTTTAAGCATTGGAGAAAAGAAATAATCTATTGATAATGATAATCTTTATCAATTAAAAAGTCAACGGATATTTAATATGAAAATTAAAACAATTGAGAATATCTATTAAACATAGTATAGAAACATTTTCCTATTACTCGCGTTGTTATTCAAAATACCAATTAGGAGAGGCTATTTATGCAAACAAATGTTAATTTTTTTATTCGCATTTGGAACAGGGGTGATGAGCTTTATTTCGCCGTGCGTGTTACCTTTGTATCCAGCCTTTCTTTCATACATAACAGGTTTGACGATCAGAGAAATTCAAGTTGAGCAAATGACTAAACGCAAAACAGCGATACTCCATATATTAAGTTTTTTAATAGGGTTCTCACTTATTTATTTGATTTTAGGTTATAGTGCCTCTTTACTAAAGGGATTTTTTCTGAATTACGGTGAATTCTTTAGACAATTCGGCGCGATCTTTATGGTGTTATTTGGGATTATAACGCTAGTGATTTGGCTGCCTAAGTTTTTAATGAAAGATTACGGAGTACATATTCAGCATCGGCCTGCAGGCTATATTAGTTCAGGTGATAGGATTTGTGTTTGTGGCTGGTTGGACACCTTGTGCTGGACCGATATTAGGTGCAATTTCACTTATGGTGTCACAAAATCCAGGGGAAGGAATGGGGTATGTGGTTGCTTATATATTAGGGTTTCGTATCCCGTTTTTCACGCTATCCTTTTTCATTTCAAAACTAGCAATTGTTAAAAAGTATAGTCAGTCATTTATGAAAGTGGGTGGCGTCATTATGATTGTTGCTGGACTGCTACTTTTCTTTGATCAAATGGTCATTTTAATCGTATATTAGCACCAATTTTCGGAGACTTTACCGGTTTGTAATTTAGGTAAATCATAAAAGCGTCTCAATAGTTTTTGAGACGCTTTTAACATAGGAGAAACTTATCTTCTTTTCTTCCCAAGTTCCTTTGTGACTATTTTCTTTTTAGGCTCTTTTTCATAAATCACATGTACATGGTACTGGTTTTCATCCATCTGAATAACTTCTAGAACTTTTGCTTTTCGACCTTTAATTTTGATTAATTCATCGACATCAGGTATACGCACGACAAATTGATTTAACACTTCAATTTTATTTTCATAAAAATGAATCACCATCATATTTTACGGTCTCCTTTTTAATAAAGTTACAACTAACATGAGTCAATTTATGTTGTCAGTGAAAAATATAGAACGTGTAAAATAATGATGTGAGGGTTATGGTCAGTGAGATATCTGTTACAATCCACTTTTAACGTACATATAAATTTAGGGAAAAGCTGAAATCTAGATGTGTTATTTTTGAGCATTTACGTTATTCCGGTTGTAATGTTTTATTACAATGTTTGGATATTATTTATCTCAACTAGTTACGCAAAATAAAAAAGAACTAAAAGGACGAGAAGGACAACTTAGAAAATGGATGATTTATTAACTTGGATTAAACATGATTCGTGGATGACGAGAATCAGTAGCTTTTTTCTCATGGCAATGTTAGCATTTTTACCTGCAATTCCAATCCCCTTAGTAGCTGGCATTATCGCAGCGACCTATTCAGTTCCAGTTGCATTATTCATCAGCTTAGGTGGTACTGTGTTTGGCTCAATCTGCATGTTTTTTCTTTGTAGGTATGCATTTCAAAGGAATGCGCTAAATCAAGTCCAAAAATGGCAACGGCTTGATGGATTTTTTTCAATTACTCGGGCGCAATGGCTTTTTAGCAATCCTCATCAGTAGATTAATTCCTATAATGCCTTCAGCTGCAATCAATGCCATTGCAGGTGTAACAAAGGTTCATTTTGGGTCATTCTTTCTTGCTACAGCACTCGGAAAGTTTCCAACGATGCTGGCTTTCACGTTAAGAGGTGCTCGATTTGGAAAGAATCAGCTATTAATTGGTATCATGATAGGTCTATATGTTATAGTGATATTTCTCATTGGTTTGAAATTAAGAAATAAATGGGCAAGAGGATGATCAAAAGTGCATTTGATCATCCTCTTTTAATATTTCTATCCATAAATTTTAACCATTTTCGTTGTCGCCAACTACTTATAAAATAAACAAAAGTAGAAATCACTATTAACCCACCTGAAACTTTCGATAATACAGGATATTGTAAATACATGCCGGAAAAAGTACCTACAAATCCTAGGACACCTAATATAAAGGTATATTTTTTTTGATTTTCATAAATTGAGAAATAAAACTCCCTTTGTTGAAGTGTTTCTTTTTGAGCCAATAATCGCTGGGGTGACTCTATTAAATCTTGAACCGAGTGGAAGATTTTAAAAATTGGTAGTGCATTTATCCACTGTAAAACAGACTTCCAGTTATTTGCGCTTCCTTGTTTGAGCCAGTCAGAAAATGCTGGTTTAATGATGTCTAGAATCTCATTATTTGGGTTAATGGTTAGGAGCATGCCTTCTATTGTAATGAAGGAGCGCCCTAAAAAGATAAATCGTGTAGGTACTTGGATAGGTAGTTCTTTGACAATATCATTCATCTCTTTCTTTAAAGCAAATAAATCCATTTCTTTTACCTGATTAAGATCAAGGGTTAATATGTCTTTAAGTAGATTTTCAATTATTTTGAGATTGGCCCCTGGCAATAAGAAGCCTAAATCTCTTAATGCCTCTGCTGCTTGTGCAAAATTTTTCAATAAGATGGCTTGAATCAAATTTTGGAAGTGGGTAGCATCTTTTCTTGATATTTCACCGACCATGCCGAAATCAAGAAGTACAATCGTGCCGTCTGATTTCACCAATACATTTCCTGCATGAGGATCAGCATGGAAAACGCCAGCTTCTAACCATTGCGGCAGAAAAATGCGGATTAAACGCTGCGCCAATTCCTCTCGATTGATCTGAGCAGTATCTAAAAAATCTACATCCGTTATTCTAACGCCATCGATCCATTCCATTACTAATACCTGCTGAGTGCTAATGTCGGGATAAACTTTGGGAATAGTTAGGTATTGATAGGATTCAAAACGATTGCGAAAGTGATGCATGCTTTCTAATTCTTTCTTGAAATCTAATTCACGTTCAATTACGTATTTTAGTTCTTTGAATAGCATTTTAAAGTTGATAAATCCTTTAGGAACTGGGGCAAAGTGATGCGCAAACCAAATAATGATGGCTAAAGAACGAAAATCGATTCGCATAATTGAAGGGATTGATGGACGTTGAACCTTAATGGCAACCTGTGTTCCATCCTTTAATATCCCGCGATAAACCTCTCCTATGGATGCTGAAGCCACGGCTTTAGTTTCGATTGTAAGTAGTACGTTTTCAATAGAATTTCCCCATTCTTTTTCTAGTACACTTTTTATTTCTTCCCAAGGGGATGGGGGTACCTGATCCACTAAATCTTGTATTTGATCGATAAAACTGCTAGGAATCAAATCTTTGCGAATGCTTAAAAATTGCCCGACCTTAATTAACACTCCTTCTAACTAAAAAGTGTCTGACGGAATTGTCCTCCAAGCTTCTCCCATAATGCATTCCATTCCACATCAGATTTTTTACGAATACGATACCAATAGACTTGAAGGAACATAGAAAATGCAAAGGAAAGTATCTTCCACATTCGAAACCAACTTTTTCGATTTTTCATATCGTTATCATCAACCCCGCGTAGTAGAATATTTTTCCTTAATTATATACAAAAAGGTATTATAAGGTAATGAAGAATTGTCCATGTTGAAAATTTATAAACTTATTTTAAATAAAGGTGAATTTTTATCTTAATAGATAGAGGGAAAATCAGGATGTAGGGGGGACGGTAGATTTTGCGAATAATAGTCTACTAAAATGATTAATGTATGTAATGTTGCTTTTTGATGATGAGTCTTAGTAATTATAATAATAAAATAATGCATTAGGTTGTCTTACTGCTGGCGAGGTAGTAGCGTTTGAAAACAACTGATTTTGCCTACCATCACAAGACGTAAAAAAGAGTCAAATTCAATAATCGATTTGACTCTAGTTTCTATTGTTAAAACTATTATATATTAAACGTTAAAAACATTTTTAATGAAGGGGCTGTTCTTTATATTCTTCCAGCCAATACGGATAATATGGGTTATCCCACATCGTCCCATCATAATATGTAACACTCTTTACACAAGATAGAGTTTTTGAAATGCCATGTGGATCATCAAGATTCCATCCAACATCATAACCGTATGTCGCTCCTGCAACGATATTTACATCATCCCCATGACCTACAAATTCATAATCACCTCCAGAAAAATTAAATTGCGTTTTGATTTTAACTGGGTATCCATTATGGTCATAGCCTAAGGAACCAACATTCATAGATTTAATTGTTTTATCAGATTGATTTTTAATAATTACTTGAATCATATCAGGATATATCGTTTTAAAATCATCAGATTGTGAAATGATTTTAGAGCTGTTCACAATGACTAATTGAGCAGCTTTAGCATTTGTAATCTCTTGTTTTTTTTCAATAGCCTTTTGCTCAGCTAAATTTTTCTCATAGATTGCTAACTTCGCGGAAATATCATTATCATTTGGAAGTAATTCTGATGCCTCTTTTAGTGAAGAAACCGCGGCATCAAAGTCTTTAGAAGTCGCATTTTTTTCACTTTGCACCAACACATCTTTTTTATAGTTTTCTAAGATGTTTTTTGTTTCACTTTGAGCAGATTGATAATTTTCATCTTCTTTCACAACTTTTTTATATGCTTTGATAGCCTCTATATAATTTTTTTCCTTCTGAAATTCCCCGGCAGATTTATAAGCAATTCTTGAGTAATTCAATTGCTTTATGTAGATAATAGTTTCATTTACATCTGAAGTAATTAATTTTGTGTTCTTAATGGTTTCTAATTTTTCTATTGCCTCATCGGCTCCAATTTGTTGCTTTGAAAATGACTCTTTTATAGAGGTAACCTCATCAATAAGAAATGCTTTTACTTTTTGTTCGCCATCTATATCTCCTCGTATTTCTTGATTATATATTTCCGTCGCTGCTTTATAGTTATTACTTCTAATTTCATCTTTATACGTTTTCACAGGATTGTTAAAATACATAAATAGTGGTATTAAAGCTATAATCGCTAACAGTCCAATAATAGAGCTGAAAATGAGTTTTTTATTATTAAGCTTATTATTCTTTAACTTTTTATCGATTTTTTCCTCATTTTCTACAGTCGATAAGTTTGTACCACATTTACTGCAAAAAATACTATCATTTTGATTATCAGCACCGCATTTGTTACACTTCATTCCATTTCCTCCTTCGGAATTATCAGTAATATTTTACCACATTATTCAATGGTGAAAATTAATTTATTAATTGTTTTTTTGAGAGGGAAGAAAGAGTATTTGAATTTTAATTGGGGGATATCAATATCTATATAAGAAGAGAATGATTGCGCAAGAATCTAGGCAATACACTATCAAAGTGGATAATGCTAACAACTAAAAGATCTACATCATTGGAGATGTAAATCTTTTAGTTTGTTGTTTTTTATAAATCCTTACTATATTGAAAACTGTTCGTGGTTTATTTCTATATAACAGGGAACATGATATTATTGTACCGAACATAGGCTATGGTTATGCTAGAACGAAATAAGAATAGTTACTGTAAGGGTAACTTAATAATGAAAGTTGTTCCTTTACCTATTTCACTTTGGACCATAATTCGCCCATTGTGGATATCAACAATTTTTTTCACTATGGATAAACCTAGGCCACTTCCGCCATTTGAACGCACTCTTGCTTGATCCGCTTTATAAAAACGTTCGAAAATATATGGCTTATCTGTATCAGAAATACCAATTCCAGTATCAGAAATTGTTACAACAGCTTGTTGTTCTTTCTCCTCAAGATAAATAGTCAACTTACCGTAGTCAGGTGTGAATTTTATACTATTATGAATAAGATTCGTCCAAACTTGACTCATCAAATCATCATTAGCAAAAAGGGTGACCTTCTCTAATTGAATCTCAAGTTCTAATTTTTTTTGAGACCAGTTCGGTTCACTCGCTAAAATAATTGTACGTAATTGTTGGTCAAGAGGATAATTAATTTTTTCAACTACGTGATTTTCAGCTTCAAGTGAGGTCAACTTCAATAAATTATCACTTAGCTTTGATAATCGGCGACTTTCTGTTTCGATTATGGTTAGATAGCGCTGTTGCTGATCTTCTGAGAGTTGTTTGTGCTGCAAGGCTTGTGCGAATCCGACAATTGACGTGAGTGGTGATTGAATTTCATGAGAAACATTGGAGATAAATTCCTGGCGCATATCCTCCATTTGTTGTAGTTGCTCGACCATATGATTGAATTGATCGACTAGGTCTGTAAATTGATTTCTTTCATGCATTTTAATATCTAAATAGACATTAAAATCACCATTCGCAATTTTTCGTAATGCTGAAACGATTTCAAGATAAATATTTTTACGCTTATTAGGTAAGATAAAGTGCATAATCATACTAATTAAAGTCATGAATAATAAACCTGTAATTATTGTTAAGATAAAGCGAATATAGCTTGAAGTTGGGATATGGAGATGTTCGATTAAAAAGTAAGCAACTGAAAAGCTACTTACAATAAAAAGTATGAAAAACACCGTACCTAGTATTGGTTTTATAATAGGTTTCTTCATCATTCGTTCAGCTCCAAGCGATAGCCTAATCCCCAAATCGTTTTTATACGAAATGAAAATTCATCTTCTGGGAATCTTTCACGCAATCTTTTGATATGAACATCAACGGTACGCTCATCCCCTTCATAGTCATAGCCCCAAATATCTTCAATCAACTGTTCTCGAGAAAAAGTTTTACCAGGATAATTACCTAGTTTAAACAATAACTCAAATTCTTTTAAAGGAATCGTGTAATTTTTATTATTTGCTACAATTTCATATGTTTGCCGATTCATTTTTAGTTCACCAATGAAAAGGGTATGGGAGAGGGCGATGTTGTAACGTTTTAATAATGCTTTTACACGTACCACCAATTCTATTGGTTCGAATGGTTTCACAAGATAATCATCCGCACCAAGGTTGAAGCCTTTTACTTTTTGGGAAGTTTCACCTCTAGCCGTCAACATTAAAATAGGAATATTACTGAAAGTACGAATTTCCTGACAAAGCTGCCATCCATCCATATTCGGCATCATGATATCGATAATTGCCAAATCTATTTTTACCTTCTCAATTATGGCAAATGCTTCGACACCATCAGATGCTTCAAAAATATCAAAGCCTTCCTGGGCCAAAAAGAGCTGTAATAGCTCTCGAATGTGTGCATCATCATCAGCGATTAATAGTTTTGTCATGCATTTTCATTCCTTTCAATTGATTAGGCAACTTCAATTGTGTGTAATTGCTGATCGGCAAATTCGCGGTATAACGCATGTGATTTGTATAGTTCTGTATGAGTACCACTGCCTGTTATGATTCCTTTTTCAAGGAAAATAATTTGATCTGACTCAATTATAGTAGACAAACGGTGTGCAATAACAATCGTTGTGCGGCCTTTCATTAAATCATTTAACGCCTGTTGGACGACTTTTTCGGATTTACTATCAAGACTAGAAGTTGCTTCATCTAACATTAAAATTTGGGGGTTTCTTAAAAATGCACGAGCAATCGCGATACGTTGTCTTTGCCCACCTGACAGTTTCATACCTCTTTCGCCAACTTCAGTATTATAACCATTAGGAAGGTCAGAGATAAACTGATCTGCGTATGCCATTTTTGCAACCATAATTAATTCTTCATCCGTAACTTCTCGGTCTAAACCATACGTAATATTTTCTCGTATTGTCCCTGAAACGATTGGATTTTCTTGTGACACATAACCAATTTGACTACGCCATGAATGTAATGAGAAGTCGTTGATTGATTTGCCATCAATGGAAATCATGCCGTCACTTGGTGTGTAATAACGTTCGAAAAGAGAGAATAGTGTAGTTTTTCCACTACCACTAGGCCCGACGATTGCTGTTACTTTACCAGCTTCTACGTTAAAGGAAATGTCTTTTAATATTTGATCTTTATTATTGTAGTTATAGTTTACATGTTCCACTTTGATGGTTTGATTCATTTTTTGAACTTCTTCAGTTGCATCTCGTTCCTCGTCCTCATCTAAAATGGCAATTATTCGTTCCGTTGCGCCAGTTGCTTTTTGAAGGTGGGTAAAGAAAGTAGCCATCTGCGCCATAGGCATGATGATTTGGAATAGGTACATGATGAAAGCCACTAATGCACCTGTAGTTAACGCACCAGAAGAGACACGCATACCGCCATAACCTAATAATAAAACAAGCAGCGTCATCATAACTAAACTTATGATTGGTCCAAGTACCGATTGTACTTTTGCTTCTCTTAAGCCATAGTGAAACAAGTTCATAATTCTTAGTTTTCCATTTTGAAATTCAATTTTTTCAGCATTAGAAGATTTCATAAGACGAATTTCTGATAAGACTTGTTGCAGTACTGCAGTGAATGTAGCTGTCTCATCTTGCATGCCTTTTGAAATTTTGTGCATTGTTTTACCAAGTGGAATTAAGATTAAAGCAGCAAGCGGGAAAGCAATAAACATAATTAATGTCATTTTCCAATCGAGGATGAATAAGACAATGACGGAGCCGATAATGGAAATCGTACCGGCAATAAAGTTTGCTAAATGCTCAGAGATTAATTCCTTTACAATGGACGTATCATTTGTCATCCGACTAACGGTTTCACCTGAAGGGTGTTCGTCAAAGTAGCGAACAGGTAAAACAAGTAACTTTTTCCAAAGCTTCTCCCGAATACCCGCAACAACAGATTGACCGATTCGATTTAATAAGTAAATAGAGAATCCACTCGCTAACGCCTGTGCAATAATTGCTATGACCACGATTGTTATATTGCCTGCATTTATGGAACTAATAGAAAAATCATTGACGAGGTTTGCGGTGAATAGAGGGACTAATAATCCAACTCCTGTCGTTGTTAAGCTAAGGATCAACGCGATGAAAATCATAATTTTTGAAGGTTTTGTTTCAGTAATTAATCGTAGAAACTGACCTAAGCCTTTTTGTTTTTTAGTATCTTTCATGTATAAACTTCCTTTCAATTCGTGTTTACAAAAAGCAGTATATAAAAAAGTTGTGAACTGAATATGAACTGAAACAAATTGATATTTACCACTAGGACAAATAAAAAATTCCCACAGAAGTGCTAGGCTAAGGACACTATTGCCGACGTGGTGGCATAAAAGCTACGATAAATGCAAGATACACACCATATTCAAAAAAACGTTTGTTTCTAAAAGTAAGTATTCTCTTAGCTAAAAGATAGTAGATTGATGAATAATTCAGAAAAATAATACCTAAAATAGCAAATTTATACTTGACTCAAATTAACTGAACATTCAAACTGTAGTTGTTGCTAATAAAAATAGTGAGGAGTGGGGATATGGAATTTTTATCTTTTAGACAAACAGAGGATATTGCTTTTGTTACCTTAGAAAATCCGATTGAATATAATACTTTAACAATGAAATTACTACAAGAACTAGATGAACTATTAAGAAAAATTGGTAATGAGCGTGAGGTAAAGGTTGTCGTAATTGAAGGATCTGAAAAAGTATTTTGTGCGGGGCATAGTTTAAGAGAAATAGAAGCTAAAACGGAAAATGAAGTGTTACAGCTATTTCAGACTTGTCAGCTTTTAATGCGGACAATGAGAGAAATTCCGCAGCTTATTATTTCGAAAGTACGAAAAGCTGCTGTAGCGGCAGGATGCCAATTAGTTGCAGCTAGTGATATGGCTATAGCAAGTGATGATTCGAAATTTGCTACTCCTGGCATTAATAGTGGTCTATTTTGCAGCACACCAGCTGTATTCCTAAGTAGAAATATTGGAAGGAAAAAGGCAGTAGAATTATTATTCACTGGAAACTTTATGTCTGCAGAGGAAGCTTTACAACATGGCTTAGTGAACAAAGTGGTACCTTCAGAGCTATTAGATGAAGCAGTTGAAAAATTAGCGAAGGATGTAACAAAGCAAAGCTTAAACATTATTGAATTAGGAAAACGACAATTTTATCAACAACTTAATATGGAAGATTTCCAAGCACTCAATTATGCAACTGAAGTCATTGCGCTTAATAGTAAACATCCTGATGCTCAAGAGGGGATTAATGCCTTTTTTGAAAAAAGACCGCCTGTATGGAAGGATACAAAAAAACAGTATGTAAATGAATGATTAGCGTAGATGGCGATGTGAATGTAAACTAGCATTGGATGTATTGTCACATATGTTAATTACAGTTGCATCGCGTTTGGAAATGAATATTGAATAAACCCGAGAATCTTTATGGTTCTCGGATTTTTCACATTAAAAAGTTAATTTAAGACAGCGCCGAGCAAAGTGTACCGAGAAGAGGGGATATTAGAAGGGCCCTATTAGATATAGTTTTTTAGTATCTAATAGTGATAGAATTCAATGAAGGAAGAATTTTGGAAACTAACTCATAAAAATGAAACTATTTAACATGAAGCTCGTAAATATAGTTATTATTACAAATAAAATAAGTTGAGGTGTTTTAAATGGAGGTAAGTAAGAAGGAATATATCAAACCTGACAATTTTGGAAGTGAATTTAAAAATCGTGAATTTTCTGCGATTTACAAACAAACAGCAAAGGAATTTCAGGAGCTTGTAACGATTGAACAATTCACTGAGATGTCCGCATCCTTTAATAGTGGGGTAGAGTACTATCAGCTAGAAAGTCGTACCTCTTTAAATAATTATATAACACAATATTTATGGTTGGATGATAGCCGAGAAAAAGAAATACGCGTGTCTTTTGATACTAATGATGCAATCTTAAGTTTATACCTTGGATTGTTTGTTTCATATCCAGAAAGTGATCAGAATTATACAAAAAATACATATATTATGCCAATAAAAGACGAGTGGTTTGTGGTATGGGGCGGAACAAATGAATTTTTAAACTATCATTATGTACATGAAAGTCAAAGATATGCGTATGATTTAATCATTATGCAAGATGGAAAATCTTACAAGGATTCAATAAACAAAAATGGAAATTATTATGCTTTTAGTCAAGAGATTTTAGCACCAGCAGATGGTAAGGTCGTGAAAGTATTAGAGGGAATTGAAGATAACATACCTGGCGAAATGAATTCAAGCCAACCTGAGGGCAATTGCGTCATTATTGAGCATGAAAATAATGAATATAGTATGCTAGCACATTTAAAACAAAATTCCATTGTTGTGAAGGAAGGAGAAGTTGTAAAGCAAGGACAATTGATTGGCTTATGTGGAAATTCAGGAAACTCAACAGAAGCTCATTTACATTTTCAAGTGATGAACTCCTCTGATTACTCGAGTGGTCAATCTATTCGTATCCGATTTTTGAATGACCTCGAACCAATACAAGGCGATTTTGTAAGTCCGCATGTGCAGAGGTAATATAGTTGTTTAAAAATCCTTCTTCCACAAACGAGGTTAGTTCAATAGGAAGTCTCGCAAGATTTATGTGGATTTACAACTTTATGCCAATAAAGTACCAAAACGACGCTTTGAGAAGCTTAATAAAATTGAGAATACAACCTCAAAAAATGAGATAATAAACAATTTATCAATAAAAGTTGGTGTAACGAATGCAGAAAAAAATATTATTTTCAATAACATTTGCACTTATTGTAATGATGTCTGTTTTTATCATAAATAGAATTTTACCTAATAATGATATGCGATTTATTTTAATTGGCATTAGTATTACGATTATTCTCGGGTTTTCTCAATACTTAAGTGATAAATGGTTTGCTAAGAAAGAATAAAACTAGTTTTCACTATTTATCCTATATCACGTAATCCGTAGAATAATTTTCACAATGAATGTTTATAAGATTTATAAAAAAACGTTCCCAAATGAAAGTAACAACTTTTAAAAGCCTTATTACAATAAAAATGTAGTAAGGCTCTTGTTTATTATAGCGAAATTAAACACTTTTTTTGCTCTGCACAACAAAATAGCATTTAGTAATAAAGGGACGAATTCTTTATTATTGACTGGATAGTGGACCACAGGTGATAAACGATAAGACCTTTGTTCATCCAACTAATTTTTGTATTTGTCTTTTTTAAAAAGCTTGACGCGGGTGACTAATTGATTTAGTGTATATAGAAATAATTAACAATGATTGGAAGTAGTAATGAATATTGTTTGCCTTGCAGAGAGATGATGGTTGGTGAAAATCATCGCAAACGATTCGTGAACTCGTCCAGGAGTTTTTGTGCTGAAAATAGTAAGCATGAACGGCAGCTACCGTTATAGTCTAAGTGAGCTAATAAGCTAAACAGAGTGGTACCGCGGATAACTTCGTCTCTATATTTTTTAGAGACGGAGTTTTTTTATGGGGAAATACTCAGTTTTTATGAAAAAGGAGGAAACAACAATGGAAATTACGAAAAAACGAATGGCGGCAATTGGCTTAATAGCATTGGTAATATCAGCATTGCTAACTGCGATAAGCCAAGTGTTTTATGCCAAACAAGTGCAACAGGTACCGACGTTTTTATTTACAGGCATTAGTTTTTTCCTTACAGCTGTTTATTTCTCTTTTTTTGCAAGGAAACATAAGCAGGAAAACCAATGGCAGGGAAATATCGGACAAATTGTGAAATTGAATATTGCATCTGTATTGACGTTTATGGGCTTTTATTTCGCTTTAAAATATGTAGAATCAGCAATTGTTAGTGCACTTGAAATGGGAATCGCACCACTTTTTGTTTTATTGCTCGCTGTTTTTGCGAAAGAATCGATTCCGAGAGTGCAATGGATCATTGCAACTGGTACATTATTTGCATGTATATTTTTAATAGTGGCCGTTCTTAGTGGAAACTCTGCGGTGAAAATGGAAGTGACATTTCCGGTTATACTTAGCTTAGTAGCAAGTGTTGGCTGCGGTATTGGGGCAGTGTTTTGTACGAAGTATTCAAAGAAACTAAGTGAGGCAGGTTGGACTTCATCTATGATTTTGACGCATCGTTATTATGGCATAATTTTATTATCTTTTGTGGCAACTTATGATAATTTCTTCAATTATTTCTCAGGAAATATTTTGTGGATAATCGCTGTAACGGTAGTGGGTGTCATGCTTCCGATGTACTTATTACAACTAGGTATTCAGCATTGCTCATCTTTAATGGTAATGATGAGTTTATGCTTTGTGCCAGTCTTTACTTTCTTCTTTCAACTGTTCGATCCAAGGCTATCTTGGTCGCCAATTTCATTCATTGGCATTCTTCTATTATTTATTTTAGGTGTCTGGAGTTTATTAGTTGAAAAAAGGGCAGTTCACGTGGAATGATATAGTTGTAATTGAGAATGCTGTTGGTGAAGGAGATGCACAGGTGTATTTGAAATCATGTAAGGTGTTACAGGAAGAGATTGTGAATAAGCGAAAATATCCTTTTGATATTCCAAGTTTGCGGGATTTAGAAGAAATGGAGTTTCCAACGAATGTTACGTTCTTCGTGGGTGAAAATGGCTCTGGGAAATCTACTTTGCTAGAGGCCATTGCAGATCGCTGTGATTTTAATACAGCAGGCGGCGGCAGACAAAATACGTACGAGGTACATAAAGCAGAATCAGCTCTTGGAGAATATATCCGCTTATCGTGGTTGCCCAAAGTATCAAGTGGCTTTTTCTTACGTGCTGAGACATTTTATCAGTTTGCCAGCCATATTGATCAATTAGAGGAACTAGATTGGATAAAGTATGCGGCATATGGTGGCAAATCCTTGCACCAGCAGTCACACGGTGAGTCGTTTTTATCACTATTTATGAATCGATTTAAAGACAAAGCAATATATTTACTCGATGAGCCAGAAGCGGCATTATCGCCAACAAGGCAGCTAAGTTTGCTGAAAATCATGAAGGATTTAGAACATGAGGCACAGTTTATTATAGCGACGCATTCACCGATTTTACTTGGTTATCCGAATGCGACGATTTATAGTTTTGATGAAGGAAATATTGAATCAATTCGTTATGAAGACACGATTCATTATATCGTGACGAAACGATTTTTAAATGCACCAGAAACAATTTTTGCAGAGTTATTTGACGAGGAGCGAGAACGATGAATCAGCGAAAAGGACTAGTCATGCGCGAAATTAAGCAAGATGAAATGGCGCAATCGATTGATTTACTTAATTATGTTTTTCAAATTTCATTGTCTATGAATAAGGATAGACGCTTTGTCAATGCAAAAAGTAAGCAGTTTGACGAGGGACTTGCAATTGGTTGGTTTGATGGCAAACAGCTTGTGTCTCAAATTTTGAATTTACCATTCCAAGTAAATGTTCATGGCAAAGTGTATGAAATGGGAGGAATTACGGCAGTCGGCACGTACCCAGAGTATTCAGGATTTGGTTTAATGGAAGGTCTTATAATGGAGTGCTTACAGCGAATGCGTGATGAGAAGCGCTACATTTCTTATTTATTCCCATACTCTATTCCGTATTATCGTAAAAAGGGATGGGAGATTATGAGCGACATAGTGGAGTTCCAAGTGAAGGATACGCAGCTTCCTCATTATGCTGGCTTGAATGGGAAAATACGTCGTGTAGAACCGAAACATCATGATGTAATGGACATTTATGCGCGTTATGCAATGAAAACACATGGTGTAATGGTACGAAATAGTATTGCATGGAATGAAAAATTCCAAGAAGACTTCTGGGAAGAAAAATTCATTGATAGTGATGTGAAGCTACAGGCTGCTGTGTATTACGATGAAGATGATGTCCCACAAGGCTATTTGTTCTACCGGATAATGGAAGAAAATTATTATATTGATGAAATTGTTTATATGCAAGAAGAGGCGCGTAAAGGATTATGGAATTTCGTTTCTGCACATCGCTCAATGGTGTACAATGTGTACGGCAAAACAACGGGAAATGAACCCGTTGCATTTTTACTTGAAGATAGTGAAATTATTCAAAAAGTGTCACCGTATTTCATGGCCCGTATTGTGGATGTGAAGGAATTTTTACTGCGCTATCCATTTGCACGAAGTACTTTTAATATTCGTATAGCAGTATCTGATCGTATTGTAGAATGGAATCATGGCACATTTGACATTTCCGTGTTAGACGGACAAGTTGTCGTTGAAAAAGTGAGCGATAAGTTAGAAGAAAATGCCGTGCAGTTGACGGTACAGACACTTGCTACGATGTTTTTAGGATATAAACGACCAAATTATCTAGAGAAGATTGAACGTTTACAGGGAGATCCATTAGCGATTGTATTGCTAGAAGAAATACTTCCAGTAGGTATTCCTACATTTATTGACTACTTTTAAGAAAAAGACAGTGACCCTCCACTATAATGTATGGCATACTTTATAGCGGAGGGGAATTTTATGCCAAAATGTATTGAATGCAAGGAGAAATGGACGTGGAAACAATCGATGCGAACAATCGTGTCTTTTTCGCGTTTTCATGCATGCCCACACTGTGAGCAAAAACAAATGTTAACTTCAATGACACGTATTTCAATCTTATTACTAGTGTTTGTGCCGTACGTCGCTATGCCATATGTAATTGATGATGAAGTAAAAAGTTCAGCAGTAGCAATTGGCGTGGCCATCTATTTATTTGCACTACTTATGATGATGCCGTATTTAATGGATTTACGGGCAATCCCAAAGCATTTGCAAAAATACGCACAAAAGTAATACATAGGATAGCTTTCACTGATATTGGGTGAAAGCTTTTTTGTTAACGATTAAAATGAGTAGAAAATTGTTTATAGATATAAATATTTTACAGGGAGGTTTACATATTGGATGATTTTTTTCTGCAAGACATCTATTTAGAAAACGCAAAAATTAGAATGGTCCCTTTTTCTATTATATATAAAGAATCGTTGAAGGAAATCGTTTTCGACGAGTCAATTTGGACATACATGGGTTTTGCTATTCGAACAGAAGCAGAGTTAGAGGAATACGTACGAGTAACTTTGCTTGAAAAGTTGGAAGGCAAGTCTTATCCATTTATTATTCTAGACAAGGAAAGTAAGCGCGTTGTTGGCAGTACAAGGCTTGGCAATATTAACTTTCGAAATAAAAGATTAGAAATAGGATGGACATGGTACGGAAAAGAATATCAAGGAACTGGTATCAATAAAGCTTGTAAATATGAATTATTAAAGTATGTTTTCGAGCAGATGCAATTTAACCGAGTTCAATTAAGTGCAGATATAGATAATAGTAGATCCCAAAAAGCGATATTAAAGATTGGTGCGAAACAGGAAGGCATTTTCCGTCATAATTATATAGACCAGCAGGGAAATAAAAGAGATGACGTCTATTTTAGTATTATTGCAGATGAATGGCCAGATTTGAAAAGCGAACTATTTAGTGAATTTGTAAACTATTTAAAATCTCACACGCTATAAGAAACAAAAAGGAGGCACTGATATGAAATCAGATTAAAAAATGTTTCTCTTGTGTACATTTATTCTGATTTTCACCTATTGCTTATGCCAATCAAATTGGTAAGGAGCTGGTTAGAGATATGTACGGCAGGTAATATATCATTTCCTTTACGATTACGATGCGAAAATAAGTTGTTAGGAATTAATCGTTATGTCTTCGAGCAAAATTAGAAGAATGGATTTTAGTTGCTACAAAAGCAGAAAAGATATGTATTGAAAGCGGGGGAGAAGCGTATTTTGTAAACTTTCATTATCAAAAATGCTAGAGCAAATGCCATTAAACGATTACCAGGACAACAAAGATTAGTTGCGCTCATCCCTTGGTCAGAAGCAATTCAAAACAACTGTTTTATCCTAAAAATCCTACATGTAAATTATCTTTTTTCTAAATAGAGCAAAACGCTATACAAAAATTGCTTTAAGATAAATGTAACAATATATTTTAAGATTTTTGTAAGAAATGAGTAAGAGGAAATTTATTTTTGTAAGGTAAAATCAGGTTAGTAGAAAAAGGGAATTTGAACAGATGGATGTGATTGGATGAGGAAAATAATTGTAGGTGGGATGTTAGTTTGTGCTGTAGTTTTGATATGTATGGGGTCTATTAATTCATTTTCTACAATGGTTTCTGTACTGGAGGAAGAAGAATTTAAGGTCGATGGTATCGAGATGTTGAACTTTCAAACAACTGCAGCAGATATTGAGATTAAATCGAGTTCAAGCGACCATATCGCAGTGAAATTAGAAGGGAAGATCAAGAAGAAGTTAAAAGATAAATTTCGGGTGAAGATAGATGAAGATGGTGTTCAGCTGAAAGTTTCGTACTTATCAAATGATAACAGCCTAGGAATTCAATTAGGAAGTGAAAGGGATATGACTCTAAGAGTGACGTTGCCTGAAAGAACTTATAAAGCGTTGTCGGTGCATACAACGTCAGGGAATATTGAGGCCGTAAGCGTCTCAGCTGGAAATATTAATTTAAAATCAGCTTCAGGAAATCAAGATATTAAAAAGTTTACATCTGAAGATACTTTATCGATTCAATCTACAAGTGGTGATATTGAATTAGAACGAAATATGATGAATAACTTCTCAATTGGGTCAACTAGCGGCAGTGTGAAAATTGAAGAATTGGTTTCTCGAAGTGGGAAAATAACTACAAAATCTGGGGACGTCAAGGTGTTAATTGAGGAAATGATTAATTCGCTAGATGTGATTACAACAAGTGGGGATGTCAGAACAACTTTTAAAGACAATCCTGAATCACTCAAGATTGATTTTCAAGGGGATTCTGGGGAACCAGACATTAAGCTGAAGAACATTATGTATGAAGACAAAAGTGAAAATAGTGCTATTGGGTTAATCGGTGATGGTATTAAAATATTAAATGTTAAAACTACATCTGGAGATTTTACAGCGGAATAAGGCTTTGAGGTTAATCACTCTGATTCTTGTTAGACCTTATAGGAACGTACTCTTTTCATGTTCTTGACCATTATTTGTTAATAAAAAACATCCAAATACCATCCATGCAGATGGCATTTGGATGTTTTTTTCTTTATAATATGTTAGAATATTCATGATAATTATTAGGTAGTGAAGGGATGATGTTTAGATGGCAGAAACGGAGAAAATCACAATTAATATGAATGTAGTAGACTTAGGACAAGTGGATTTGTTAGTAGAACAAGGTTTTTATTCAAACCGAACTGATTTTATTAAAACCGCTATACGTAATCAAATAACTTCACACTCTAAAGTTATTGAAAAAGTGATTACTGATAAAGCATATTTAATTGGAGTAACGTATTATGATCGAAAAACATTAGAGCAAGTAGCTGAGAACAATAAAGTTTTGGATATTAAAGTAGTAGGTATGTTGGTTTTAAAAGAAGATATAGATGTAGAGTTGGTAAGGAAAACGATAAAATCAATACAGGTTTTTGGAGTTTTCAAAGCGAGTCCTGAATTAAAAAAAGCATTAAACCAGTAATCAGAGGGGAGAATACTTATGAATAAAATTTTACTGGAAGAATTTGGGGACTGTTTTCTTAATGGACAATTTTCGGATATTTATCATCAATCAACTGATGAATTTAAACATACAGTAACTTTTGTGCAATTTGTTGATTATGCTACAACATTTAATGACGGAGTCGAGAAGTATAGTCTGCATATGCAAACAGGATTAAAGGAAGATATAAGTCTATATATTTGGTTAGATAACAATAGACAAAAGGCGATTAGTGTATTTTTTGATGGGGATGGAATCATTTATGGTGTAAATCTTGCTCCTTATGTTAACTATCCTGAAAGTGACCGAAAATACACAAAGAATACTTATATTATGCCGATTAAAGAGGAATGGTTTGTTTTCTGGGGTGGCATAAATCAGTTTATTAATTATCACTATGTCTACGAGGAGCAAAGATATGCTTATGATCTGGTCATTTTAAAAGAAGGCAGTGCGTACAAAGATTCCCCCGATAACAATGAAAACTATTACGCTTTTAATAAAGAAATAGTAGCTCCGGCGAACGGGAAAGTGATAAAAGTGATAGACGGGATCAATGATAATAAGCCAGGAGAGATGTATCCTGATATCGCTGAAGGAAACTGTGTAATTATTGAACACGCAAATAATGAATATAGTATGTTAGCCCATTTAAAATATCATTCTGTTATCGTTAAAGAAGGAGAAATGGTAAGTCAAGGTCAAGTTATAGGTACATGCGGAAACTCCGGTAATTCAACAGAAACCCATTTGCATTTTCAAGTAATGGATTCCCCAGATTATTTGAATGGAAAATCAATCCGTATCCGTTTTAAAGATAGTATTGAACCAATTCAAGGTGATTTGATTTATCCTTCTAAAACTACTGAATAACTTATGTTGTACCACAGTTAAATTTGTTACTGACCAGTCGGGGCCCTTTTCTGAAGTAACTAAAGCCTAATCTCTCAATTATAACACCAGAGAAATTAGGCTTTTAATATGGTTCTATAATATTTGTTGGGGTTTTTACACAATTACAAGCATGAAAAAAACACAGATTCACCGATTTATATATACTTGAATTGTCAAGAAAC
>NZ_JBIWEY010000036.1:0-44333 GCF_044762775.1 Lysinibacillus sp. NPDC096418 | reverse complement strand
GGATCAAACTCTCCATAAAAGTAGTTTGAAAGCTCATTAGCTTTGCTAGCGTATCAACTAAAAGTTGATATCTATTTATTACTTATGTTTTGTTCGCTAACTTAGTTGTTAGTTACTTAAAACGTTATTGATTACGTTTTGCTTGTTCAGTTTTCAAGGTTCATTTTTTTTCGTTTAGTGCATCACCTCTTGGCGACTCATTTATAATATCAATATATAAAAGCTATGTCAACACTTTCTAACAAAAAATATAAATCATTTTATAAATCTCTAAAACACACCTAACTTACTGACCTTTTTAAAAGCCCATAAGACATTAAACACCATCCAAGTACATAGATATGGAGTCATTTACTATAGTAAATTATTAAAAATGAAGACATGCTTTAATATCACTACATAAAACCATAAATACTTTACCTATACCTAAAGCAGATACTCAACACTACTTAGTCGTAGTTAAAAATATATATTGAGTGTGTTGATAAACTAGCTTTCACCACTACTGTAGAAAGTTGATTTCCACGATTGAGCATCTTACTGCTTCTCTTTTGTTGCAAAACACAATTTCGTTAACATTCCGGTAAAATTGGATCCCCCTTTGCCACAATTACTAAAAGTGGAGATACATATTCTAATTCGAATATGAGAACAAACAGTTTCTTAGCACGTGATAACCCTCTATTGCCTTAATCATCACAACAGCGAAAATACTATCTTTATAAATGTAATATTTCTAAAAGCTTCATACAAAAAGAGATAAATGGTTTTTTATACTCCTCAATTCCTATACAAATATAGCGTTTATTATTTTTTATAAAGAAAAAACGACAAGCAGATAATTCTACAGTTGTCGTTTTCATTAATACTATTCATTTGTAATTATACGAGAAATATAAAATGTGCGATTTTTCCCTAAATCAAAAATTTCACCTGTACTGTTTAATTTAATAAGTGGACGTGTTGGCGCGAACTTATTGACAAACATCACTTCGCCACGTTCTAAATTGGATAATTCTACAATTGTACCAATAGGCAAATCTGCAACAACGTCAATTAAAGCACGCACTACTTTAATATCAAACTTGCCGAATTCAGATTCATTAATCATTTCAATTACTTTAAAAGACGACTGTTTTGAGCGATATAACCGTTCACATGTCATTGCATGGAAAACATCAGCTACAGCAATGATTTGAGCAAATATTGATATATTCGCTATTTTTTCCCCATTAGGGTAGCCGCTACCGTTTAATCTTTCATGATGTTGGAATATTGCCTCTTTCATCGTCTCTTTTAAAATTGTTAAATCTTTAATCATATTGAAACTATAGATCGGATGCTTCTGGACCTCATCAAATTCTTGTTCTGTTAGAGTTGTCTTCTTATCACGAATACGTGGATGTATTTTAGCCATACCACAATCAGCTAATAATCCTCCTATGGCGATTTGTAATGTCAGACCTCTATCATAATTTAATTTTTGAGCAAGCACCGCTGATATGAGCCCTGTAGCTACACAGTGATGATATAAGTAATCTTTAGGGTTAGAGTATTCATTTAAATCAAAAATAATTGTACGATCTTCTAATACTATATCGATTAACGGCAAAATAATTGCTCGAGCCTTCGTTATATCTACCTTTGCGCCAGCTTCCCAATTTTTAAATTCCCTTTTAAATTGCTCAACAGCATTAAAGTAGATTGTCTTAAAAGTTAATATAGCTTCTGGTTGAACATCCGTAAGTGAATCGTCTGTTACTTCTGTTAGATCCCCATTGGATGCTTCTTTATATACTGGAACTTTGGAAATATTAAATGCATTAAACACATGTAAATGCTCATAAGAGATTACTGTACCTTTAAAAAATATAGGATACTGAGTATTTGAAAATATGTCTTCTGAAATAACCCTTCCTAAGCGCAATTCTGATATTGGAACTTGCATTGTCTCCACGAAATTACCACCTCTACATGATCTTATTTACATAAAATTAAGGCTTTTCTATATTTTATCATGAACTTGGGACAAATAATTTATTTTTCATAAAATCTGAAATAAATAAAACCGATGATATTTGTATATCATCGGTTTTATGGTTTATTCTTCTATCTGTTCAGCTCCAGAAGACTCATCAGTATCATCTTCAGGTGCATCTTCTTCTTTCTCCACTTTCGCAACTGTTGCAACAAGTTCATCGTCCCCCAAACGAATTAAGCGAACCCCTTGTGTGCTACGGCCAATTAATGAAATATCATTAACATCCATACGAATTAACATACCATTAATCGTAATTAACATTAAATCTTCAGTATTATCAACCGTTTTTACAGCTACCATTGGACCATTCTTATCTGTGATTTGGATTGTTTTCAATCCTACACCGCCACGACTTTGTAAACGATATTCTTCTTCAGAAGTACGTTTACCATAGCCCTTTTCAGTCACAACTAAAATTTCTTGCCCTGGCTCTACGATTTCCATACCAACTACTTCATCGCCTTCACGCAATTTAATACCACGTACACCACCTGCTGTACGACCCATTGAACGAATATCGTCTTCTTGGAAACGTACAAGCATACCATCTCGTGTACCGATAATAACTTGCTTAGAGCCATCTGTTAAACGAACAGCAATTAAATCATCCTCTTCACGTAAACTGATGGCAATTAAGCCGTTTGTACGTATATTTGCAAAGTTTGATACTGGTGTTCGTTTTGTAATACCCGTTTTTGTAGTAAAGATAAAGTAAGCATCTGCATCAAATGAGTCTACTCGAATCATTGCTGTTACTTTTTCGCCTTTTTCGATATTCAATAAATTAACAATCGGTAAGCCCTTCGCTGTTCGACCATACTCAGGAATCTCATAGCCTTTAGCACGGAATACTTTACCTTTTGATGTAAAGAATAAAATTGTATCATGCGTTGATGTGTTCATGAGATGCTCTACAAAATCATCTTCGTTCGTACCCATACCTTGTACACCACGACCCCCACGCTTTTGACTACGATATGTATTCGCAGCTAAACGTTTAATATAGCCATTATGTGTTAGAGTCACGACTGAATTTTCTATCGGGATTAAATCCTCATCTTCAATCATTTCCATACCGCCTGATGTAATTTCAGTTCGGCGTTTATCATTGAAACGCTCTTTAATCTCTAAAATTTCAGTACGAATGATATTAACGATTTTTGCTTCATCTGCTAAGATCTCTTTCAATTCAGCAATAAGTACTTGTAGCTCTTGATATTCCGATTCGATTTTTTCACGTTCTAAACCGCTTAAACGAACTAAACGCATATCTAAAATAGCTTGTGATTGACGTTCTGATAAATTGAAACGCTCCATTAACAACGGCTTCGCTTCATCACCACTACGAGAACCACGAATAATCGCAATAATTTCATCAATATGATCAAGTGCAATACGTAAACCTTCTAAAATATGAGCACGGTCTTCAGCTTTCTTTAACTCAAATTCCGTACGACGACGAATAATGACTTTTTGATGTTCTAAGTAATGATACAACATTTCCTTTAAGCCCATTACTTTTGGTTGTCCATTCACAAGTGACAACATATTAATACCAAAACTCGATTGCATGGCAGTTTGTTTATATAGATTATTTAATACAACATTGGCATTAGCATCTTTACGAACTTCGATGACTACGCGCATACCGCGGCGGTCAGACTCATCACGTAAATGAGTAATGCCATCTATTTTTTTATCGCGCACTAGTTCAGCAATCTTCTCAATTAACTTCGCCTTATTCACTTGGTAAGGGAGTTCATGAATAAGAATTGTCTCTTTACCGTTTGCCTTTTGTTCAATCTCTACCTTAGCTCGAATAACGATAGAACCACGGCCTGTTTCGTATGCACGACGGATACCGCTACGCCCTAGAATTAAACCACCAGTCGGAAAATCAGGACCTGGGATGATTTCCATCAATTCTTCCGTCGTAATTGCAGGATTTTCAGACAGTGCTAAGACACCGTCAATTGTTTCCCCCAACTGATGCGGTGGAATATTAGTAGCCATACCAACCGCAATCCCGGCAGCGCCGTTAACAAGTAAGTTTGGATAACGACTTGGTAATACAATAGGTTCTCTTTCTGAGCCATCGTAGTTATCTGTATAGTCAATTGTATTTTTATTAATATCACGTAACATTTCCATTGCGATTCGTGACATACGAGATTCTGTATAACGCATCGCAGCGGCACCGTCACCATCGACAGAACCAAAGTTACCGTGACCATCAACTAGCATGTAACGATAACTAAAATCTTGCGCCATACGTACCATTGCATCGTAAATAGAAGAGTCACCATGTGGGTGATACTTACCCATTACGTCCCCGACAATACGTGCTGACTTTTTATATGCTTTATCAGCTGTGTTTCCTAGTTCCTGCATGCCATATAAAATACGACGATGTACAGGTTTTAAACCGTCACGTACATCTGGTAATGCACGTGAAACGATTACACTCATTGCGTAATCAAGAAAAGATGTTTCAATCTCTTTTGTTATATTAATTCCTTTAATACCGGAGCGTTCTTGTTCTGACACAGTGTTTATCTCCTCTCGAGAGAAAATTAAATATCTAAGTTTGCGTATACCGCATTTTCTTCAATAAATTGACGACGCGGTTCAACCTCATCACCCATTAAACGCTCAAATGCTTGGTTTGCCTGAATTGCATCATCCATTTCCACTTGTAACAAAGTGCGATACTCCGGATCCATTGTAGTATCCCAAAGCTGTTCTGCATTCATTTCACCAAGTCCTTTGTAACGCTGTACATTTGGTTTTGGCATTTTAGGTAAACGTTCTAAAATTTGTTGTAATACAATATCATCATAACAATATTCAATATGTTTACCTTGCTTCACCTGATAAAGTGGTGGCTGTGCAATATAAATATAGCCTGCCTCTATCAATGGACGAAGGAAACGGAAGAAGAATGTTAATAATAATGTGCGAATATGTGCGCCGTCGACATCGGCATCCGTCATAATAATAATTTTATGATAACGTGTTTTTTCTAAATTAAACTCTTCACCAATACCTGTACCGAAGGCTGTAATCATTGCTCGAATTTCTGCATTCGATAAAATCTTATCTAAACGTGCTTTTTCGACGTTTAAAATTTTCCCACGTAACGGCAAAATTGCTTGGAAGTGACGATCACGACCTGATTTTGCCGAACCTCCGGCAGAGTCACCCTCTACAATGTAAATTTCACATTCAGCTGGATT
Source organism: Lysinibacillus sp. NPDC096418 (assembly GCF_044762775.1). NCBI lineage: Bacteria > Bacillati > Bacillota > Bacilli > Caryophanales > Bacillaceae > Lysinibacillus > Lysinibacillus sp. NPDC096418. Next base: position 39,056 of record NZ_JBIWEY010000036.1, on the reverse strand, counting down.
TGTCGAAGAACAGTCTGCGAGTTTACCTGGTAAGCTTGATACTTCAAGCGCTGATTTACGACGTGTGAATTCACGCGCCTTTTTCGCTGCAACACGTGCGCGCGCAGCCATCAACCCTTTCTCAATTACCTTGCGAGCTACTGTAGGATTTTCTAACATAAACCGCTCAAAACCTTCAGAGAATAAAGAGTTTGTAATTTGACTCACTTCTGAGTTTCCAAGCTTTGTTTTTGTTTGTCCTTCAAACTGTGGATCAGGGTGCTTAATAGAAACAATAGCTACTAATCCCTCACGCACATCTTCACCTGTTAGATTTGCATCCGCTTCTTTTAACAAACCGTTTTTACGTGCATAATCATTAATAACACGTGTAAGAGCTGTCTTAAATCCAGACTCATGGGTACCGCCCTCATACGTATTAATGTTGTTTGCAAATGAAAAGATATTTGAAGAGAAGCCTGCATTATATTGCATAGCAATTTCAATTGTAATACCATCTTTTTCACCAAAAACATCGATTGGTTCATGAATTGGTTCTTTTGTTTGGTTTAAATGTTCTACATAAGAACGGATACCACCCTCATAGTGATATGTAGTAGAACGTTCCTCTCCTTCACGCTCATCCGCAATAGTAATACGAATACCGCGATTTAAATAAGCCAACTCACGAATACGATGAGCTAAAATATCAAATTCATAGACCGTAGTTTCTTTAAAAATTTCAGGGTCTGCTTTAAAGCGAGTTGTTGTACCATTATGGTCCGTATCACCAATTACTTTTAATTCTTGAATTGTTTTTCCACGCTCAAACTTGATTTCATGGATATGTCCTTCACGATGTACTTGAACAATTGTTTCTAGTGATAATGCATTTACAACAGAGGCACCTACTCCATGGAGACCGCCAGATACTTTATATCCGCCGCCACCAAATTTACCACCAGCATGTAAAACTGTCATAATAACTTCAACGGCCGGTTTCCCCATTTTTTCTTGAATACTTACTGGAATACCACGTCCATTATCTTCTACGCGAATCCAGTTTTCTTTCTCAATTGTTACTTTGATGTCTGTACAGAAACCTGCTAATGCTTCATCGATACTATTATCAACAATTTCCCAAACTAAATGGTGAAGCCCTTTAGAACTTGTAGAACCTATATACATCCCTGGTCTTTTACGAACCGCTTCTAATCCTTCAAGTACCTGTATCTGATCTGCCTCATATGCTTGATCTTGTAATCCTTCGTTTTCTATAGCCACGGTGCTCATCTACCCCTTCATAACATCATTGTGTGTAAATGAATGAACAGTCAACCGAGCTGACTATTACCATTCGTTCATAATCTAAAAAAAGCATGTAAATACCCGTCCTCATTCTTATTACAGGCATATTATCTAAACAACTTATATTTCGTGTTGTACTAACATATCCTTAAAATATCAAAGAATATAGAAATAAAGATGCGTTATTTTAATCTTCACATGTAATTCAAAAGTAAGTTAAAGGTTATTATGCTTTGCTTAGATAAAAAGCTAATTTTCTATTCTTTATAAAAAACACTGTTAACTTTTATCTATCACACCTTGTTTCACGTGGAACAGTTGCGCATGTTCCATTGTTTCGTGGTGAATTCCGTCGACACTTGTAGTTGTTACGAACGTTTGAACTTCACCTTGAATTGTGTTTAATAAATGCGATTGACGATAATCATCGAGCTCCGACAATACATCATCTAAAAGTAAAATAGGTGTTTCATTCGTTTCTTGTTTTATCAATTCAATTTCAGCTAACTTTAACGATAATGCTGTTGTACGTTGCTGCCCTTGTGATCCATAAGTTTGGACATCATAGCCATTTACTAAAAACTGCAAATCATCGCGATGTGGACCAACTAACGTAACACCACGATCAAATTCACGATCTTTCACTTCAAGTAATTTCTTTTGCAAAAGATGCTCCATTTCACTCGGTGTGAAATTTTTCTCTATACCGCCAACTGTTCGGTATTTGATTAGTAAAGTTTCTTTTCCTTGAGATATACCAGCGTGAATTGGCTCTGCCCATTCTTGCAATAAATCCATAAATTGAAATCTTTTTTGTATTATTTGAATAGCTGCATGAATATACTGCTCGTTATAGACCTCATACATAACATCATTCATTATTTTTTTTCCTTGATGCATCTTCAAATAATGATTACGCTGCTTTAATACTTTTTGGAAGGTTAATAAATCATGTAAATAGACAGGCGAAATTTGTCCAATTTCCATATCAATAAAACGTCGCCGAATTTGCGGACTCCCTTTTACAAGATTTAAATCTTCAGGCGCAAACATAACCACATTCATTTGACCAATATAATGACTAAGTCGACTTTGCTCTATATGATTTATCTTACCCTTTTTACCTTTTTTTGAAATCGTTAATTCAATCGGGAGAGTACCATATTTTTTTTGAACGGCCCCTTCTATTTTACCATAGTCTGATTCCCAACGTATTAATTCTTTATCGTTCGTTGTGCGATGAGATTTCGCCATAGCCAATACGTAAATGGACTCCATAACATTTGTTTTCCCTTGAGCATTTTCGCCAATAAAAACATTAATTTTTGGTGAAAAGTCTAATGTTAAAGCATCATAGTTACGGTAATTTATAAGTTTTAACTGCTCAATGTGCATATTTATTGTCCAGCTGGTCCTACAATGCGAAATCTCCCGCATCCAGGAATATTTATGACATCTCCGTCACGCAGTTTACGGCCACGACGATCGTCTACTTCGCCATTTACATATACATCATGTTCTTGTAAAAACCATTTTGCCATTCCACCCGAGCTAATAGCATCTGTTATTTTTAATAGTTGTCCTAACGTGACGAATTCTACGTCAATTTCAATGTCTTTCACGACTTAGTCACCCTCCAAATACTGAATCTCTATCTCTCTATCATACCTAATAAATGTCCATAAGTAAAAAAAGATAGCCGCAACGAGCGACTATCTCCAAAAACTCTCAAATAAAAAATTAATAAGTACGTACAGGTAAGATCAATTGTAGGATAGCATCATCATGAACTGAACGTAAAATAAATGGTCTCATTGCGCCTGTAAATTGAAGAACAACATCTTGACCATCAATAGCTTTTAATGCTTCCATCATATACTTCGCACTGAAAGAAATTTTTAAGTTTTCGCCTTCTAATGCCTCTACTGGAATCTCCTCTTGTACCTTACCAATTTCCGGTGAATTCGACGAAACTTCAACCGCTTGGCTATCTAAAATTTCAAAACGAACAACATTATTACGATCGCCACGTGCCACTAATGAAGCACGGTCGATAGCTTGTAACAGCGCTTTACCGTTAATTGTTATATTTGTTTGATATTCTTCTGGAATTAGACGTGATGTATCTGGGTAATTTCCTTCAAGTAAACGAGAGAAGAATAGTACATCTCCTGTTTTGAATAATACTTGCTGACTTGTAATTACGATTTGTACAAGGTTTGTAGAATCTTCTAAGATTTTATTTAATTCATTTAAACTTTTACCTGGTATTACAACACTATGTTCAACTTCTGGTAAATCCTCTAAGTTTACTTTCCTTCTAGCTAAACGATGGCTATCTGTTGCAACACAGATTAATACATCGTTTTGAATCTTCCAGTTTACACCTGTCAACACAGGTCGACTTTCTGACGTAGCTACAGCAAAAACTGTTTCACGAATAATAGTTTTTAATAAATCAGCTGGTATTGTAAATTGTTGATCTTCAGTTAGTTCCGGTAATTGTGGATATTCTACAGCATCTGAGCCAATTAAATGGAATACTGATTTTCCTGAACGTATATGAGTTTGTAAACCAGCTGTTACCTGAATTTCAACCTCATTTGTTGGTAACTTACGAACAATTTCATTAAACATACGAGCTTGTACAACAATTGACCCTGTTTCAGTCACTTGAATAATTTCTTGTCCATCTTCTTCTACTGGGATAAATGTTTGAATTGTAATATCTGCATCACTACCAGTTAAACGCATACCTTCGTTCGTTACATCAATTTTAATCCCTGTCAATATTGGAATTGTTGTTTTTGAACTTACAGCTTTCATAACATCATTTAACCCATCTAATAATCGGTCACGTAAAATATTAAATTTCATAAGTTTAACCTCACATATTTATATTATTTATTTATTAAAAACTAAAAGATATAGTAATAGGGCCTGTGGATTTGTGGATAAGTCCCTTTAAGTCAACAAAATCAGTCTATCCACATGTAGATAGACTGTGTATAAGTTTGTGTTTAAAATACTAGATTATCCACAAGATTATTTTCCAAGCATGCTCCGAATTTGCTTAATATCTTGTTGTAATTGAGCGTCTTCTTTCAACATAGAAGAGATTTTCTCATGTGCGTGAATAACAGTTGTATGATCTCGTCCACCGAATTCTTCACCGATTTTGGGTAAAGAAAAGTCAGTTAGTTCGCGTGATAAAAACATGGCAACTTGACGAGGAAAAGCAATTAATTTCGTGCGTTTTTTTGCTGAAAAGTCTTCTAATCGAATATTAAAATGTTCTCCAACGGCATTTTGAATATCTAAGATTGATACTGTTCGTGGTTTTGCATTTGGAATAATATCTTTAAGCGCCTCAGCTGCTAAAGTAGCTGAAATATCTTTATTGACGAGTGATGAGTAAGCCACGACACGAATAAGCGCACCCTCGAGCTCTCTTATGTTAGAGTCAATTTGGTTCGCAATATACAGCATCACTTCATTAGGCACATCAAGACCATCTGCTTTTGCTTTTTTACGTAAAATTGCAATACGTGTTTCTAAGTCTGGCGGTGCAATATCTGTAATTAAGCCCCACTCAAATCGAGAGCGAAGGCGATCCTCAAGTGTCGGAATTTCCTTTGGCGGGCGGTCACTTGAAATGACAATCTGTTTAGATTCTTCATGTAAAGTGTTAAATGTATGGAAAAATTCTTCTTGAGTTGATTCTTTTCCTGCTAAAAATTGAATATCATCAATTAGCAGCACATCAACATTACGATACTTATTGCGGAAATCTAGAGCTTTGTTATCACGAATTGAATTTATGAATTCATTCGTAAATTTCTCTGACGATAAGTATACAACTTTAGCATTTGGGTTATGTTCAAGTACATAATGCCCAATCGCATGCATTAAATGGGTTTTGCCAAGTCCAACTCCCCCGTATATAAAGAAAGGGTTATAAGCTTTTGCTGGAGCTTCTGCAACAGCTAGAGATGCCGCATGTGCAAAGCGGTTTCCAGAGCCAATGACAAACGTATCAAATGTATATTTCGGATTTAACATACCAGGTGAAATATCGTGTTGATCGTTATTTTTAGCTTGGATAATCGGCGCTGGTAAGTCAAAATCGTCCGAATCCTGATTTTTTTGAACAACAAATTTAATAAGCAAGTCTTCTCCAGTAAGCTCCGTTAATATACCTGTAATCAAATGAATATAATGATTTTCAAGCCAGTCACGAGCAAATGAATTAGGCGCAGCAATTGTTACCGTCGTAGCACTACATGAAAGTAACTTTGTCGACTTTAGCCACGTTTCAAAGCTAGGTTTAGAAATCTTTTGTTCAACTTGAGCCAGGACATTATTCCATAGTTCTTCTAAATGTTCCAAGCTTCTATTCTCCTTTACAATTAAGTCCATGTTTAATAATTAGAATGTATTTTTTTATTTATTAAATTACGAGTAATTCGTTACTAATCCACAAAATCACAAACTGGGGATAAGTGTTACCCAAGGGCTGTGATAAAAATTATCCACAGCATATTAACAGTTGTGGATAAAAGAAAAGTCGTTTTTAGTTTTCAACAAAGTGAAGCACAGATAGCGTAACAAAAAAATCGAGGTTTTTCAATAGCTTAAGAAACTTATCCACATGATATTTATTTATGCACTTCAAAGTTGTCCACAAGTGCTGATTATGTGAAAAACCTGTAGATAACGTCTGTGGATAAAAAAACACGCAAAAATTATTATACACAGGAGTGTGCAGAAAAGATATTTATTTTGTGGATAAGTTTTATGTAGAGGTTGGGCTGTGTAATTTGTTAGTTGAAAGAAATTTATGAAATTCATTGACAAAATGGCCATTTACTTTATATAATATGCAGGTCTGTATGTTGAAAAATTCAACTTTCATTCAGGAGGTGTCTATATACATGAAACGTACTTACCAACCTAAGAAACGTAAGCACAGTAAAGTACACGGTTTCCGCGCACGCATGAGCACGAAAAACGGTCGTAACGTTCTTGCTGCTCGCCGTCGTAAAGGCAGAAAAGTTTTATCAGCATAAAATAAGTCCACTGAGCCACATCAGTGGTCTTTTTTTTCTTTATTTTAGGGTGAAAGTTAAAAATAAAGATCAATGATATTATTGCTAGCAGGTGAAAGAAATGAAAAAACGCCAACGAGTGAAAAAGAATGAAGATTTTCAAAAGGTGTTTAAAAAGGGGAAATCCTTTGCAAATCGCCAGTTTGTAGTTTATTTTTTACCGAAAGAGGGACAAACTGAGTTACGTATAGGTATATCAGTGAGTAAAAAACTTGGAAATGCGGTAAAACGCAATCAAATTAAACGCTATATTCGCCAAAGTGTTCATGAATTAAAAGATGAACTCAAGCAGAATATGGACTATGTTATTATCGCCAGACATCCGGCGGCCACAATGGATTATCATGAGGTGAAACAAAGTTTGCAACATGTATTGCGCATTGCTAAAGCTTTAAGGAAATCGTAATATATGCGGCGGAAAAGTGGCTATAGAGCACACTTTGGCGTAAAGTTCTTCAGCAGACGTTGCTAATCGAGTGACGCTCATTATAAGGTATGTATATTTAGTCAGAATATTTTGTAGAGCGGAAGCTTATTTGCATGCTAAAATGATTGATAACTTTATTTAGTAGTGTTCAAGCACTAACTGAGTAAAAAACGCCTAGGCGTAATAGATTTAAGAAAATCGAATAGTTTTTTGTAGGGGGAAGAAAGTTGAAAAAACGACTTTGGGTAATTTTGACACTAGTATCTGTAGTTTTACTACTTTCCGGTTGTACAGAATTCAATGAACCAATCTCCAAAGAAAGCGAAGGCTTCTGGAATGAATTCATCGTTTGGCCATTAGTATCAGCTATTAAATATTTTGCTGATCTTTTGGGCACGTATGCATGGGGGATTATTGTAGTAACAATTATTATCCGTTTAGCAATTCTCCCGTTAATGATTAAGCAAACGAAGAATGCTAAAAAAATGCAAGAAATGCAGCCAAAGATGAAGGAATTGCAAGCAAAGTATGCTTCTAAAGATGCACAAACGCAACAACAGTACCAACAAGAAATGATGAAACTAATGAAAGAATCTGGTGCAAATCCGCTTGCGGGATGTTTACCGATATTCATTCAAATGCCAATCTTAATTGGTTTCTATCATGCAATTAGTCGTATGAATGCGACAGCTGCTTTTGATTTAGGAAACTTTTTCATCTTCCCATTAGCAGACCCAGCGCCGGTATTAGCGATTCTTGCCGGTTTAATGCAATTTATCGTTTTACGTACGGGCCCAGCAATGGATAACCCTCAAATGAAAATGATGATGTACATTATGCCATTTATGATTATTGGTTTTGGTATGGCATTACCTGCTGCATTATCTCTTTACTGGGTAATCGGGAATATTATCTCGGTACTTCAAAACCTTTTTATTTATAAACCTTGGAAAAAAAATGAAACAGAACCTGCTCAAAATGGAGGGGCTAAAAAGTGAAACAACTTACGCAAATAGGCGCAACAACACATGAAGCGATCTCATTGGCGTTACAGAAACTTGGCAAGACCCGTGAACAAGTAGATGTTGAAGTTTTACAAGAAGGCAAAAAAGGATTTTTAGGTTTTGGATCACGTGCTGCTGAAGTACGTGTGACAGTTAAAGAAGTGCAAGTGATTCAAGTGGAGAATAATAGGCAACAAGAAAAAGTTGCGGATATTGTTGAAGCAACGGCTGTAGAAGATATTGATGACGAACGTTCACAAGTTTCTGAACAAACAATTGACATCGAAGCTGTACAAGAAAAGGTAGAAGATTCTACAGATGATCCAATTGAAAAAGCAAAATCTTATTTAACAAGCATAGCCATGAATATGGATATTCAGGATCTTAAAATTGAGACAAAACGTGAAGGTAAATACGTTTTGTTTCAATTAGAAAGTGAAAAAGCAGCACTTTTAATTGGCAAACGCGGTCAAACGCTTAATTCCTTGCAGCAATTAACTCAGCTAGTGTTAAATAAAAGTGCAAAACAGTTTTTACTTGTGAAAATAGATGTAGAAAATTACCGTGAGCGTCGCCAAGTTGCATTAGAACAACTGGCGGATCGCATGGCTGATAAGGCAATACGTTTAAATCAGCGTATGGAGTTCGAACCAATGCAGTCGTATGAGCGGAAAATAATTCACAATCAATTGGCAAATCGGCTTGATATTGAAACATATTCAGAAGGAACAGAGCCAAATCGATATTTAGTCATTGAACCAGTAAGGTAACAAATGATGTTCCTTCACATAAAAACATACAGACATATGCTTTTAAAGCGGTCATTTCACTTTAGTTGTGAAAGCGGCCGTTTTTTTCGTTTGCAGTAGGGAAATTACACTTACTTTAGATTTTAGTGAAAATATGTTAGTCTAAGTTGTTAGAACGTGTTGAACGGTTTAAGTTATCCACATGTGGATAATGATGTATTTAGGAGGTTATTATATGGAATTTGATACAATTGCTGCGATATCCACACCCATGGGTGAAGGGGCTATTGCGATTGTTCGCTTAAGTGGGGATGATGCAGTAGCAATTGCTGATAAAATATTCAAATCGCCTGGTGGCAAGAGTTTGCTTGAAAAGGCTTCACATACAATTCATTACGGCCATTTAGTTGATCCGAAAACGGATGAAATCGTAGAGGAAGTAATGCTTTCTTTAATGCGTGCTCCAAAAACATTTACTCGTGAGGACGTAATAGAGATAAACTGCCATGGTGGTTTAGTATCGGTGAATCGTGTATTGAAATTAGCTTTAACGAATGGTGCTCGGCTAGCTGAGCCGGGTGAGTTTACAAAGCGTGCGTTTTTAAATGGGCGTATCGATTTATCTCAAGCAGAAGCGGTTATGGATTTAATACGTGCCAAGACAGATCGTGCGATGAATGTGGCATTAGGTCAAATGGATGGGAAATTGTCGCGATTAATCGGTGATTTACGCCAAGCTTTACTAGAGACATTAGCGCAAGTAGAGGTTAATATTGATTACCCAGAGTATGATGATGTAGAAGAAATGACTGTGCCAGTGTTACTTGAGAAATGTGCGTGGGTACGTGATGAAATCATTAAACTTTTACAAACATCTTCGCAAGGGAAAATTTTACGTGAAGGCTTGTCGACAGTTATTTTAGGTCGTCCAAACGTTGGGAAATCTTCACTTTTAAATAGTTTAGTGCAAGAAAATAAAGCAATTGTGACGGATATTGCCGGGACAACTCGTGATATTATAGAAGAGTATGTCAATGTGCGGGGTGTTCCGCTGCGTTTAGTGGATACTGCGGGTATTCGTGAAACAGAAGATATAGTAGAGCGCATCGGTGTTGAACGTTCACGCCAAGTATTACGTGAAGCAGATTTAATTTTATTTGTTTTAAATTATGGTGAAGCGTTAACAGCAGAGGACGAACGCCTATTTGAAACAATTGAAGCGATGGACTACATCGTTGTGGTTAACAAGACAGATTTACCTCAAAAAATTGATTTAGCTAGAGTGGAAGAGCTAGCAGGCAACCATCGCATTGTCACGACTTCTCTGTTACAAGAAGAAGGTGCGATGGAGTTAGAGGAAGCGATTGCTGCGCTATTCTTTGAAGGGCAAATCGAATCTGGTGATTTAACATATGTATCGAACGCGCGCCACATTGCATTATTGCATCAAGCGCAAGCAACGGTAGAGGATGCACTTGATGCTGCTAGAATGGGAGTGCCAGTAGATATGGTACAAATAGATGTTACGAGGACTTGGGAAATTCTTGGTGAGATTATCGGCGATACAGTACAAGAGAGCTTGATAAACCAACTATTTTCACAGTTCTGTTTAGGGAAATAATCAACAAAAGAAGGGAAGAAATGAGCATGCCAACACAATATGAGGCAGGTACGTATGATGTTATTGTCATTGGTGCAGGTCATGCAGGTTCTGAAGCTGCACATGCTGCCGCCAAAATGGGTGCCAACACACTCATGTTAACAATTAACTTAGATATGATTGCCTTTATGCCATGTAATCCATCAATTGGTGGTCCTGCAAAAGGGATTGTCGTGCGTGAAATTGATGCACTTGGCGGTTTAATGGGGAAGGTAATTGACAAAACGCATATTCAAATGCGTATGTTAAACACAGGGAAAGGTCCTGCTGTACGTGCACTTCGTGCGCAAGCCGATAAGGTTCTTTACCAACAAGAAATGAAACGCTTATTAGAGGAAAATGAAAACCTAACGATCCACCAAGCGATGGTTGAAGAATTAATCGTCGAAGATGGGGAAGTAAAAGGTGTACTTACACAAGTTGGCGCGATTTACCGTGCAAAAACAGTAATCGTAACAACAGGTACATTCCTGCGCGGTGAAATTATTATTGGTGATGTGAAATATTCAAGTGGTCCAAACAACCAGCAACCGTCAATTGGCCTAGCGAATAATCTAAAAGATTTAGGCTTTGACCTTGTACGCTTTAAAACAGGTACACCTCCTCGTGTAAATAGCCGAACAATTGATTATTCAAAAACCGAAATTCAACCAGGAGATGATGTGCCACGTGCATTTAGTTTTGAAACGACTGAATTCATTATGGATCAATTACCTTGCTGGTTAACATATACAAGTCTACAAACACATGAAATTATTGAAGCAAACTTACATCTTTCACCGATGTATTCAGGCATGATTAAAGGGACTGGTCCACGTTATTGCCCATCTATTGAGGATAAGGTTGTACGTTTTAACGATAAACCACGCCACCAAATCTTCTTAGAGCCTGAGGGTCGTAATACACGCGAAGTATATGTACAAGGTTTATCAACAAGCTTACCTGAGCATGTACAAAAGCGTTTAGTGACTTCAATTCCAGGCCTAGAAAATGCAGAAATGATGCGAGCAGGTTATGCAATTGAGTACGATGCGATCGTACCAACGCAATTATGGCCGACATTAGAAACTAAACGTATTCAAGGTTTATATACTGCAGGTCAAATTAACGGTACTTCGGGTTATGAAGAAGCAGCGGGACAAGGTTTAATGGCCGGCATAAATGCGGCAGCTAACGCACTTGGTAAAGAAGAGTTGATTTTAAGTCGTTCAGAAGCTTATATTGGAGTCTTAATCGATGATCTTGTCACAAAAGGAACAAATGAGCCGTATCGCTTATTAACATCTCGTGCTGAGTATCGACTATTACTACGTCATGATAATGCGGATTTGCGTTTAGTTGAGCGCGCTAACGCAGTGGGTATGATTTCAGAGGAGCGCTATGCGCAATTTATCGAGAAAAAATCATCCATTGAAGGCGAGATTGCACGTTTACGTGAAGTAATTATTAAACCAAATGAGGCTACTCAATCAGCGATTCGTTCTGTTGGTGGTAGTGAATTAAAAGATGGTATTCGAGGTGCTGATTTACTAAAACGTACAGAAGTACACTATGACCTAGTATCGACATTAATTCCACCGGAAATTGAATTAACAGAAGAAGCGCAAGAACAAATTGAAATTCAACTGAAATATGAAGGTTATATTGAAAAAGCATTGCAACAAGTTGAAAAGCTTCATAAAATGGAAAATAAAAAAATCCCTGAAAACATCGATTATGATGCTATTTCAAGTTTAGCAACAGAAGCTCGACAAAAGTTAAAACAAGTATTACCGCTTTCTATTGCACAAGCTTCACGTATTTCAGGGGTTAACCCAGCAGATATTTCAATTTTACTTGTTTACATTGAACAAGGGAAAATTGCGCGTGTGAGTAGGTAATACTAGTTTCAGTCAAGTGAATAAGGGGCGGGCATACTTTTGTGCCCGCTTCCTATTTTTACAATAAAAATTTCAATATACATGTCTACGAAGAAGCGAACACACTTTTGAAATCTTGAGTGAAGACGCTTTTCTTAAAAAAGGAGACTTTACATGAACGAACAACAATTTATCGAAGCGTTGAAGGAAAAAGGTATTATTCTTTCTGAAATGCAAATTGCACAATTTAAAAAATACTTCGAACTGCTTGTTGAGTGGAATGAAAAAATGAACTTAACTGCTATCACAGATTTAGAGGGTGTATATTTAAAGCATTTCTATGATTCAATTAGTCCGTCTTTTTACTTTGACTTCACAAAAGTTACGACTGTATGTGATGTTGGAGCAGGTGCAGGTTTCCCAAGCATTCCAATTAAGATTTGTTTCCCACACTTACAAGTAACGATTGTAGATTCTTTAAATAAACGTATTACATTTTTAAATCATTTAAGTGAAGAATTACATTTAGACAATATGAATTTTGTGCATGCACGTGCAGAGGAATTTGGTCAAAATGTTAAGTATCGTGAAAAATTTGATGTCGTAACAGCTCGTGCAGTTGCGCGCCTATCTGTTTTATCGGAGTTATGTGTCCCATTAGCAAAAGAAAATGGATACTTTGTGGCACTAAAAGCAGCAGCTGGTGCAGAAGAATTAAAAGATGCAAAAAAGGCATTAACAACTTTAGGTGTTGCACTAAAAGAAGAGTTCGCGTTCCATTTACCAGTAGAAGATAGTGAGCGAACATTATATGTATTTGATAAAATAAAAGGAACACCAAAAAAATATCCTCGAAAGCCTGGTGTACCTAACAAAATGCCAATTCAATAATTAGTGTTTCATGTGAAACTTCTCAATTCAGGAAAATAATTTTGCTGTTTTGAGCATACATACTAGTTAGGCATGGTTCACGCAAATGACATCTATGAACTATATACATTTTACGAAATATAATAAATAATAATAGAATGACACGGAGCAAGATAGTTTCCTAAAGGTGGTGCCACTTGGATGAAAAGTCCTTTTTCACGTTTTTTTGGAGGCGGAAATAAAGCTGAGCCTAGTGTGAAAAATGAAGTAGAAGAAGCAGCAGTAGAAGCGGTACATGCAGCAGAAGAAGTAATTAAACTCCCAATCGATAAAATTGTGCCGAACCGTTTTCAGCCGCGTACTATTTTTGATGATGACAAAATTGAAGAATTATCAAGAACCATTCATACACATGGTGTAATTCAACCAATTGTTGTACGTAGCACAGCAGACAACCAATATGAGATCATTGCCGGTGAGCGACGTTACCGCGCGATGAAAAAATTACAATGGACAGAAGTCCCTGCCATTGTACGTGATTTAAGTGATAAAGAAACAGCTTCAATTGCGTTAATTGAAAATCTTCAGCGTGAAGAATTAACAGCAATCGAAGAAGCAGTAGCCTATCAAAAATTATTAGAGCTACATGAGCTAACACAAGAAGCGCTTGCCCAACGACTCGGAAAAGGACAATCCACGGTTGCAAATAAATTACGTTTATTAAAACTTCCTGAGGAAGTACAACAAGCTATTTTAAAACGGGAAATTTCCGAAAGACATGCACGTGCTTTAATTGCTATTAAAGATCGTCCGTTGCAATTGCAAGTATTACAACAAACGCTTGAAAATGATTGGAATGTACGTAATCTAGAAGAACATATTCATATGCTATTACATCCAGATGAGGCAGAGCAAGAGGAAGTAGCAGTGAAAAAAGTAAAACCAAAGCGTAAAGCGATTAGCAAAGATTTACGTATTGCCTTGAATACAATCAAACAATCGCTATCGATGGTAACCAAAAGTGGTATTACTGTAAAAACAGAAGAAGAAGATACAGAAGAATACTATCAAATCACAGTGAAAATTCCAAAAAAGAAAAAAGCTTAACGGATTCCCCTTGTGCAAAGTGTCTGCACAAGGGGAATTTTGTATATATTCTTAATATTTTATACAACTCTATTCATATTTTTTGATAGAATGGGAAAGAGATAATAAAATGAAATAAAAAGATTTTACAAATGGGCTCGTCATAGGAAACTTTGATGGATGAAAGCAGGTGCTTTTAAATGGGTAGAATTATAGCGATCGCCAATCAAAAAGGTGGCGTAGGTAAAACAACGACATCGGTCAATTTGAGCGCTTGTCTAGCATACTTAGGAAAGAAAGTACTGTTAATCGATACCGATCCACAAGGTAATACAACAAGCGGTGTTGGTATTGATAAAGGTGAAGTGCAAAGTTGTATTTATGATGTTTTAATTGATGATGAAAGTGTTGAAAGTGTTATTCAAGCTACTAAAATTGAAAATTTATCAATTGTACCTGCAACAATTTCACTTGCGGGTGCAGAGATTGAACTAGTATCGACAATTTCTAGGGAAGTACGTTTAAAGCATGCCTTACAAGATGTTAAAGACGACTATGATTACATAATTATTGATTGTCCGCCGTCTTTAGGACTATTAACGATCAACGCTTTAACAGCTTCGGATGCCCTAATTATTCCTGTGCAGTGCGAATATTACGCACTGGAAGGGCTAAGTCAATTATTATCTACAGTTCGCCTCGTACAAAAGCATTTAAATCAGCAATTATTTATTGATGGTGTGCTATTAACGATGCTGGATGCTCGAACGAATTTAGGGTTACAAGTTATTGATGAGGTAAAGAAGTATTTCCAAGATAAAGTGTATAAAACAATTATTCCACGTAATGTACGTTTGAGTGAGGCACCGAGTCATGGGGAACCAATTATTACGTACGATTCTAGATCTAGAGGTGCTGAAGTTTATTTAGAGTTGGCAAGGGAAGTGATAAAAAATGGCTAAAGGATTAGGTAAAGGGATTGGAGCCTTATTTCCGGGAGAATCTCTTGAACATTCAGGGCAAGTAGAAGAAGTACAATTAGAGCAAATTGTCGCAAATCCTTTTCAGCCTCGTAAAATTTTTGACGAAGAGGCATTACAAGAATTAGCAGATTCAATAAAAGAACACGGCATTTTACAACCAATTGCTGTACGAAAAAAAATCAGGAAATATGAAATCGTGGCAGGTGAAAGACGTTTTAGAGCCGCACAGTTAGCGGGCTTACAAGTGATTCCGGCGATTATTAAAGACCTGACAGACGCACAAATGATGGAACTTGCCATATTAGAAAATCTTCAACGAGAAGATTTAACAGTAATTGAAGAAGCAGAAGCTTACCAAAATCTAATGGAGAACTTACATCTCACACAAGAAGAATTATCAAAGCGTTTAGGGAAGAGTAGACCGCATATTGCTAATCATGTTCGTCTATTAATGTTGCCAGAGCCCGTTCGTAAGTTGATGAACGATGGGACATTATCTATGGGACAAGGTCGTGCTTTACTTGGCTTAAAAAACAAAAAGCGAATTGTAGAGATTGCTGAAAAAGTAATTAAACAGGGGTTAAATGTACGCCAAGTCGAAATGCTTGTGCAAACATTGAATGAGGAAGTTTCACGTGAAACAGTGCCACCAAAGAAAAAAGATATTTTTGTTACAGCAAAGGAATCGCAGTTACGTGATTACTTTGGGACAAATGTTCAAATAAAAAAGGCAAATAATAAAGGGAAAATAGAGATTGAATTTTATTCCGAAGATGATTTGGAACGAATTTTAGAAATATTAAATTTGCAAGAAGAGTGAATTTGATTTTCGAAAAGTAGAGCGCCAAAATAGTGGCGCTCTCTATTTTTCTATATGGGGAGAAGGAAGGATAGGCTGTGGTATTATTAGGGACATTTATTAATGCAGCTTTAATCATAGTGGGTGCATTAATAGGACGCATTTTTAAAAATATTCCTGAATCCATGAAGTCCACTGTATTATCGATTATTGGCCTAACAGTGACGTTATTAGGGATTAAGATGGGATTCGAAAGTGATAATTTTATTGTTTTAATCGTTAGTTTAGTTGTAGGTACAGTAATAGGTGAATGGTTAGATTTAGATAAACAGATGAATAAACTGGGGCAGTGGGTGGAATCATTATTTAGAAAAGGCAGGAGTGAAGATCATCAAATTAGTATTGCTGAAGGCTTTGTAACGGCTTCACTCATTTTTGTCATTGGTTCTATGGCGGTCATCGGTGCATTAGACAGTGGGTTGCGTAACGATCACAATGTACTTATTACAAAAGGGATTATCGATGGTTTTACGTCTATTATTTTAGCATCTACGTTAGGGATTGGCGTATTAGTGTCAGCCGTTCCGGTTTTTATTTACCAGGCAATAATTGCGATCTTTGCTGGGGTTATTAGTACTTATATTCCAGATGCTGCATTAGAAATGTTCATTACTGAAATGACAGCTACAGGTGGTGTTATGATTATGGCCATCGGTTTAAATATTGCGGGTTTAACGAAGATCAAGGCTGCTAACTTGTTGCCAGGTATATTCGTTGTCGGCATTTTGGTTGCTCTCATCTACCCGTTTCAATGAATAACGATGCGCAGCAAGTATAAATGCTCTAGCTAATTTTTCAGCCATTGCGTATGAAATGTGCAGTCTCGTATTTTGTAGAACAAGCATCTCCATAAACCCTCCAACATTGACAATACCTTTTACGGATACGTCACCGATTGGGGGTAATTGCTTTTTCACAGCTTTTCCGGGCAAAATAGGACCTTCTTGCACGGCAATATGACCAACTGCATCTTCATTTCCTAAGCATGCATCGATCGCAATAATATAAGGCTTCGTAGTATGATGATTTAGTTCTTGTAGTGTTGAGTCTAAATTAAGAGCATGTAGCGGACTTTCAAGTGTTCCGACAATCTTATAGGGAAAGCTAATTGATTTACTCAGAAAGCTACCAGTTAATGGACCTAGCGTATCTCCCGTACATCGGTCGCTACCTATGCAACAAAAAATAAGGCGTTCGTGATGAAAGGGAATATGCTCTAAAAACAATGTACTTAAATGCCATATTGCATTTTTACTCTCGTGATGAATGGAATAGGGCAGTATTAAATTTGGTATAGTATCCATAAATAACTCACTTTCTTATTTATTTTTAGGGAAGTATTCAAGTTTTATGCAGTATACGTCAATTTGTAGAAAGTTATTCAAGAGGTGGAAAAAGTGGAATTTAACACAAAGATGATACAAAGATATTTAGATAAATTAACATCTGAGAGTTTTTGGGAAAATATAATCGATATATCTATTAAAATTATTCTAATTATAATTGTGTCATGGCTTGTCGTACGTATAGGGAAAAAAATTATTAATAAGATATTTAAAATACGTATGCGTACACCTTTAAATACCTCAGAACGTCGCCAAAAGACGATTACAAAATTACTACAAAGTGTTCTTTCTTATGGAGTATATTTCTCGGCAATCATTGCCATTCTCTCTTTACTTGGCATTCAAGTAGCTGGACTTCTTGCTGGAGCTGGAATTGTCGGTTTAGCCGTTGGTTTTGGCGCACAAAGCTTGGTGAAAGATGTCATCACAGGGTTCTTTATTATTTTTGAGGATCAGTTCGGCGTTGGTGATCATATTAAAATTAATTTGGCTGAAGGTACAGTTGTAGAAATTGGCCTACGTACAACAAAAATTAATGGGGCAACAGGAGAGCAATATATTATTCCAAATGGGGCAATTGGTGATGTTGTGAACTATTCTATAAATAACTCAAAAATATTTATCGATTTACAAATGACAACAGATGCTAATTTTGAAAAGGCTGAGCAGATTATTAATAAATATTTAAGTAAGTTACCAGATGTACATCAAGAACTAGTTGATGTACCTACTTTTTTAGGTGTACAAAGTGTTAAAGGAACAGAAGTGACAATCCGTATCGTAGCAGAAACTTTACCTCAGCAGCAATATGGAGTTGCGCGTACGATCCGTAGAGATGTAACGAAATTATTTGAAGAAAATGACATTCCGATGGCGTATCCGAAAATGATGTTATACGGTGGATTAGGTAAAAATGAAGGAGGCATCGAATAGATGGACGCAAAACAATTTGGCTTGAATGACGTAGTTGAAATGAAAAAACAACATCCATGTGGCACGAATGAATGGAAGATTATTCGTATGGGTGCGGATGTTCGTATTAAATGTGAAGGTTGTCAACATAGCGTTATGATTCCTAGAAGGGAATTTGAAAAGAAAATGAAGAAGGTTTTGAAACGCGTTGAAGAATAGATAGCCATTAGACTTTTCGTTCACTTATCCATATAATAGACTCTGGTTTAACTTTAGTTGGCTCGTGTTATAGAGTACCGAAAGCGAAACAGCAGGTACGAATATTTGCTGACTAAAGATAAGGCTTCAGGTGGTATTATAGAACCGAAGCGAAATTTATAAAACGAACACAATGTATTTGAAAATAGAAAGGTCGTGTCCATTCATGGCATTAACAGCAGGAATTGTAGGTCTCCCGAACGTAGGGAAATCGACATTATTTAACGCAATTACAAAAGCTGGCGCACTTGCAGCAAACTATCCATTCGCAACTATTGATCCAAACGTAGGTATTGTTGAAGTACCAGATGCTCGTTTAGAAAAGTTAACAGAACTTGTTACACCAAAGAAAACTGTTCCAACAGCATTCGAATTTACAGATATTGCGGGAATTGTAAAAGGGGCTTCTAAAGGTGAAGGTTTAGGGAACAAATTCCTTGCACACATTCGTGAAGTAGATGCAATTTGCCAAGTCGTACGTTGTTTCGTAGATGAAAACATTACACACGTTTCGGGTGGAGTAGATCCAATTGATGATATTGAAGTTATTAACTTAGAACTTGCTTTAGCTGACTTAGAGTCTGTTGACAAACGTATTCAACGTGTAAGCAAAATGGCGAAGCAAAAAGATAAAGAAGCTATGGTGGAAGAGCCAATTCTTCTGAAGATTAAAGCTGAATTAGAAGAAGGTCGTCCAGCTCGTGCTGCTGAGCTTTCAGAAGATGAGTTGAAAATTGTCAAAGGTCTTCACCTATTAACAATTAAGCCAATGTTATACGTAGCGAACGTTTCAGAAGATGAAGTGGCTGATGCAGATAATAACGAATATGTACAAAAAGTGCGTGAATACGCAGCTGCTGAGGGTGCTCAAGTTATTACAATCTGTGCGAAAATCGAGGAAGAAATTTCAGAGCTAGAAGATGAAGAAAAAGCAATGTTCTTAGAAGAATTAGGGATCAAGGAATCAGGTTTAGACCAATTAATCCGTACATCTTATGATTTACTAGGTCTTGCAACATACTTCACTGCAGGTGTTCAAGAAGTTCGTGCTTGGACATTCCGTAAAGGCATGAAAGCTCCACAATGTGCAGGTGTAATTCACACTGACTTTGAGCGCGGTTTTATTCGTGCGGAAACTGTAGCTTTCGATGATTTAGTAGAAGCTGGTTCACAAGCGGCAGCAAAAGAAGCTGGTAAAGTACGTCTTGAAGGTAAAGAATATGTCGTGCAAGATGGCGATATCATGTTATTCCGTTTTAACGTATAAAAAATGAAAGCAGAGAGACGTAGCTTCACGTCTCTCTGCTTTATTTAATATAAACATATAGTTTTGGAAGATTCGGGTCATCTTGTACAATTGCATCTTTTGGATATTTGCGAAGTTCTTTGTACATGGCAAAATCACCAACAGCACCAGCCATTAAAAAGGCTCCGACTAATAACAGAACAGTACTATTAACATAAAATCCTGCAATAGTAGGAAGTACACCAGTTGTCCAAAATGGTAGTAGCAATGCTTTTTTCATCGCATGATTGGGAAGAGGTTTTTCAGTTGTAGCGTACGCAACACCAAGTTCTAAATTGACACCGTACTTTAAGGACTTAAAGGGTACGCCACCAAAAACCATAAAGCCAATTAAGTGAAAGGCTTCGTGTAATATGATAAATAAAATATAAAGAAGGCTAAAAAGGAAGGTTCCAATAATCATTTGAAAAAAAGAAAATTGGAAATCCTTCAAGCAAATATATTGAATGGCAATAAATAAAATGGCTAAACCTATTGTTATGACAATATTATCAACCATTAACTTTTTTATATCTAATTCTATGATGATTGGCTCTGTGTCTGGTAGCATAAAATATTCTCCCCCTTTTAAAACATCTATCATCAATTATATCGAATGATTTGTTTGCTTGCGACTTGAAAGCTATGTATCTGTGTGGTACAATTCATTGATGTGAGTAATAATTATTACTTACTCCTTGCTCCCTGAAAACAGGAGAGCCTGAGTCCATAAGGAGGTGTAAACAGATGAGAAAATACGAATTAATGTACATCGTACGTCCGAACATTGAAGATGAAGCGAAAAAAGCTTTAGTTGAACGTTTCAACGAAATCTTAACTTCAAACGGTGCTGAGATCATCGAAGCAAAAGAGTGGGGCAAACGCCGCTTAGCTTACGAAATCAATGACTTCCGTGAAGGTTACTACCAAATCGTGAAAATCAACGCTACTTCAGAAGCAATCAACGAATATACACGTCTTGCTAACATTAGCGAAGATATCATTCGTCACATTGCAGTTCGTCAAGAAGCTTAATATTAACAAAATGCTGAAAAAGGAGGTTGTATTCTGATGATTAACCGTGTCGTATTAGTTGGAAGACTAACAAAAGATCCCGAGCTACGCTACACACCGAATGGTATTGCGTCTACACGATTTACAGTTGCTGTCAATCGTACATTCTCAAACCAACAAGGTGAAAAAGAAGCAGATTTCATTAGCTGTGTTGCTTGGCGTAAACAGGCTGAAAACTTAGCGAACTTCATGAAAAAAGGAAGTTTGATTGGAGTGGAAGGTCGTATCCAAACAGGTAGCTATGAAGGACAAGATGGTAAACGCGTTTATACAACTGATGTTGTTGCTGATAGCGTACAGTTCTTAGAACCTCGTAGTGGTGGAGGTGCTCCAGCATCTAACCAATACGGTGGACAGTCTTACGCAAATAGCCAGCCGTCGTATGGCGGTGGTCAACCACAACAACAGTTTGGTGGCGCAGCGCCTCAGCAAGGTTCATTTGGCGGCGGTTCTTATCAGCAAAATCAGCCTCCTATGAATCAGCCAAACTATACACGTGTAGATGAAGATCCATTTGCTAATAGCAAAGGACCAATTGAAGTGTCAGAAGATGATTTACCATTCTAATGGCTTCCATTTACAAAACTAAAACTTAAAAGGAGGAGACACAACTATGGCACCACGTCGCGGAGGCCGCAAACGCCGTAAAGTTTGCTACTTCACTGCTAATAACATTACGAATATCGACTATAAAGATGTAGATTTATTAAAAAAATTCATCTCTGAACGCGGGAAAATTCTTCCTCGTCGCGTAACTGGCACTAGCGCTAAGTACCAACGTAAATTAACTTCTGCTATTAAAGTATCTCGTATCATGGGATTACTTCCATTCGTATCAGAAGACAAATAAGATTGATATTAAACAAGATGTAAATCTTGTATCAAACCTTACAACCAGTGTATTTCGATATTCGTATCGGTATATACTGGTTTTTTTATACATAAATTGATTCGACTCTCAAGGAAAGTAAATCAATACACTTAGCGTTTTTTGTTCAATAACGCGAAAAAATGGTACAATAAACGTTGGAAAGTTTGACTGACAAAAAGGAAGGTTTTCAATGCCGAATAATCAAACCAAGGCGCTTGTACAAGGCTCAATGATGGTCGCGATTTTTACGATATTAATGACTATGTCTGCGTATATACCATTTATTTTTATGATAGCCCTGCTAGTTGCCCCACTACCAATTGCTTGGTATAGCGCAACTTACAAGCGTTCCTCATCAATACTGGTAGCTATTGTTGGCTGTCTATTAACAATGTTAACAAGTGGCATAATTATGCTACCATTCGCCTTTATTATGGCATTACTAGGAGTAGTAATGGGTGATGCAATTCGTTTAAGTAAGAGTAAGCTTTTCTTGTTTATGTCTGCAGGAATAGCTATGTTGTTTTCATCAGCATTTATCTATCTTTGTTATATGTTTATTTCAGGAATAAATATTGTGCAAATTAGCCTAGATATTGCACGTGAAAGTTATGAAAAGTCTATCGAAATAACAAAGGATTTACCTGGACAATTAACAATTACACCCGAGCAGTTAGATATTATGTTTAACACGATGGAGCTCACAGTTCCAGCAACTATAACAATGACGGCCTTTCTATCAGCTTTTGTAGTTGTTACAGTAAATCTACCACTATTAAAACGCCTAGGTTTAACTGTACCTAAGTTTGCACCGTTTCAAGAAATGCGCCTACCACGTGCAATCCTTTGGTATTACATGGCCGTTTTATCAATTAATTTATTTATACGCCCAGAATCGGGATCTATGTTAGATGTTATTGTATTAAATGTCTCTTACATTTTGTGGCTATTATTAATCCTACAAGGGATTTCCTTAATCCATTATTTCATTACGTCAAAAGGGATGCCAAATGCGGTGAAATGGGTAGCTACGATTTTAGCAATTCCATTATCGTCATTCATTATCTTGCTAGGCATTATAGATTTAGGTTTTGACGTACGTTCACTTATGAAAGGGAAGATAAAATAATAAGGGGCTGATCAAATGGGGACTTTTAGAAAACGGCCAATCCGCTATCCACTTATTGCGCTTTCCATTTTCGGTGTCGTGACGTTCATGCTTCTATGTATTTGGAGTATTGGAATAGGAATTGGCTATGGTATAGGTTTTGCTCTGTTAATGATTTATACATGGAAGGTTGAAGAACAGACCTTTGTAGAGACAGAAAAGCATATTGAATCAATTTCTTATCGGATGAAAGAGGTTGGGGAAGAGGCATTGCTTGAAATGCCAATTGGTATTTTACTTGTCAATGAGCAATATGAAATTGAGTGGTCAAACCCATATATGCAAGGTGTATTAAATATTGAATCACTTGTAGGTGAGTCAATTGTTAATATTTCCGATGATATTTATGTTTTTATGAAAACAGCAGAAAAAAAGGAAGCAACGATTACGCTTCGTGACAGGAAATACCGTGTCTTTTATAAGGAAGAGGAGCGTTTACTGTATTTCTTTGATGTCACAGAGCAGATTGCTATTGAAAAGCAATACTTTGCAGATAGGACAGTAATAGCAATTTTATTCGTAGATAATTACGATGAAATTACACAGGCAATGGACGATCAACCACGTAGTTTAACAAATACGATGGTAACATCTATAGTTAATGAGTGGGCAGCGGAACACGGGATATTTATGAAACGTATTTCATCAGATCGTTTTATGGCTGTGTTAAATGAGTCGATTCTAACAGAACTTGAAAAGAAAAAATTTGCTATTTTAGATGTGATCCGAGAAAAGACTGCACAAAAAAATCTCTCGCTAACATTGAGTATTGGCGTCGGAGCTGGTTCTTCATCTTTAGTTGAGCTTGGCGAGTTGGCACAGTCCAGCCTAGACTTAGTATTAGGTAGAGGGGGCGACCAGGTGGCAATTAAGCAGCCAACTGGAAAGCTGAAATTCTATGGTGGTAAAACAAACCCTGTAGAAAAGCGCACGCGTGTAAGGGCTCGTGTCATTTCACATGCTTTACGTGATTTGATTCAGGATAGTGATCAAGTATTTATTATGGGGCATAAAAACCCCGATATGGACTCTATTGGTGCATCTGTCGGAGTGCGGAAAATGGCGCAAATGAATGATGTAAAGGGCTATGTAATCATTAATTTTGATGAACTAAATGGTAGCGTGACTCGATTAATGAATGAAATCGAAGAGAAATCGGATTTCTATGAGAACTTCTTAACACCAGAAGAGGCATCGGGGAAATTGACGGATAAGTCCTTACTTGTTATTGTCGATACACATAAACCAAACTTAGTAATTGATTCAAGCCTATTGAAAAAGGTGGAAAAGGTCGTAGTTATCGATCATCATCGTCGTAGCGAGGACTTTATCGAAAATCCGACGCTCGTGTATATGGAGCCTTATGCCTCATCGACAGCGGAGCTTGTAACAGAGCTATTAGAGTATCAGCCAAAGCGTGCAAAAATTAACATGTTAGAGGCAACTGCGTTACTTGCTGGTATCATTGTGGATACGAAAAGTTTTACGCTCCGCACGGGGGCACGTACGTTCGAAGCAGCTTCTTATTTGCGAACAAATGGAGCAGATACAGTTTTAGTTCAACGTTTACTTAAAGAAGACATTGATACGTATATTGAGCGTTCAAAGATCGTGCAAACAGTGAAATTTGTAAAGCAAGGCGTTGCTATCGCAAATGGTGAAGATTCGAAGGTATATGATTCGGTACTAATTGCACAAACAGCAGATATTTTACTAACGATGAAAGGTGTTAATGCATCATTCGTTATTGCCCATCGCTCGGATGGGTTAATTGGCATTAGTGCGAGGTCACTAGGTGAAGTTAACGTACAGCTTATAATGGAAAAGTTAGGCGGGGGCGGACACTTAACTAATGCGGCATGTCAAGTAGAGGCAAATTCCATTGATGAAGTAAAAAAATATTTAGAAGAGGCCATTATAGAGGTACTCGAAGGGAGTTCAGAATTATGAAAGTAGTATTCTTAAAAGATGTTAAAGGTAAAGGGAAAAAAGGGGAAATCAAAAACGTAGCGGATGGTTATGCACACAACTTCTTAATTAAAAATGGCTATGCTGCAGAAGCAAATGCGCAAGCCCTTAGTCAGTTGGATGGCCAAAAGAAGCTAGAAGCTAAAAATGCAGCAGCAGAATTAGAAGAAGCAAAAGCATTGAAAGAAACATTAGAAGCTTTAACAATTGAATTAAAAGCAAAATCTGGTGAAGGTGGCCGACTATTTGGTTCAGTTTCAACAAAACAAATTGCAGATGCATTACAAAAAGTACATGGTATTAAAATTGATAAACGTAAAATGACTTTAAATGATGGTATTCGTGCACTAGGCTTTACAAATGTCCCAGTAAAACTTCACCACGATGTAACAGCTACATTAAAAGTACATGTAACGGAAGAGTAAGGGGCGACTACCCATGAACGATCCGATGATGGACCGCGTTCCACCGCATAACCGGGAAGCGGAGCAATCGGTTATCGGTGCGATTTTCCTCGATCCACAAGCATTAATTACAGCATCTGAAATTTTATTAGCAGATGATTTCTATCAGAATGCGCATAAGAAAATTTTCGAAACGATGCTCCGTCTTAGTGACCAGGGGAAAGCGATAGATGTTGTTACAGTTACTGAAGAATTATCTGCAAAAAAAGAGTTAGAAGACGTTGGCGGGCTATCTTATTTACTAGAGCTCGCCAATGCTGTTCCTACAGCAGCTAATATTGCGCATTATGCCAAAATCGTAGAAGAGAAGGCATTATTACGTCGTTTAATTCGTGTGGCTACTAAAATTGTAGAAGACGGCTACACGAGAGAAGACGAAGTAGAAGCATTGCTCGGAGAAGCTGAGAAAAAAATGATGGAGGTCGCCAATCGCAAAAATGCGGGTGACTTTAAACATGTTAAAGATGTATTAGTAGAAACATTTGATAACATTGAAAAACTCCAATCGCAAAAAGGAGACGTCACGGGAATACCAACAGGATTCCGTGACTTAGATAATATTACAGCTGGTTTCCAACGTAATGACCTAATTATTGTTGCAGCACGACCTTCTGTAGGTAAAACCGCCTTTGCGTTGAATGTGGCACAAAGTGTGGCTGTACAAGCTCGTGAAAATGTTGCGATATTCTCTCTTGAGATGGGGGCAGAGCAACTTGTCATGCGTATGCTTTGTGCAGAGGGAAATATTGATGCACAAGTTTTACGTACAGGTGCTTTAACAACTGAAGATTGGGGTAAACTAACTATGGCAATGGGGAGTTTATCGAATTCAGGGATTTTCATTGATGATACACCTGGTGTACGCATCAATGAAATTCGAGCAAAATGCCGTCGTTTAGCACAAGAGCATGGTTTAGGCATGATTTTAATCGATTACTTACAGCTTATTCAAGGTAGTGGTAAACCGGGGGAAAACCGTCAACAAGAAGTATCTGAGATTTCCCGTTCTTTAAAAGGTTTAGCGCGTGAGTTAAAGGTACCTGTTATTGCATTATCACAGTTATCTCGCGGTGTAGAGCAACGCCAAGATAAACGACCGATGATGAGTGACTTGCGTGAATCAGGAAGTATTGAGCAAGATGCCGATATCGTAGCGTTCCTATATCGAGATGATTATTACGATAAAGAATCTGAAAGTAAAAATATGATTGAAATTATTATTGCTAAACAACGTAATGGTCCAACCGGGACGGTAACGCTTGCTTTTAAAAAGGAATTCAATAAGTTCATAAATGTGGATTGGTCTCAGCAACCGCCACCACCACCGAGGGATTAGATAAAAATATCTAGAAATCAGATAATATTCATATCGAAATACGATGAAACACGAACATTAAATCAACACAAATGATTTTCTGTTCGTGTTTTAGTTGTTTTTTATTGACTAGGACTTTCTAACATTGTTACAATAATTACTGCTTGATAATGAGATGCAAAACGTATCTAACGGAGGTGCTGATTATGACATCAGTTGTAGTTGTAGGAACACAGTGGGGAGATGAAG
Organism: Lysinibacillus sp. NPDC096418; assembly: GCF_044762775.1. NCBI lineage: Bacteria > Bacillati > Bacillota > Bacilli > Caryophanales > Bacillaceae > Lysinibacillus > Lysinibacillus sp. NPDC096418. The sequence goes on along the minus strand of NZ_JBIWEY010000036.1, from coordinate 12,254 downwards.
GGAAAGGTAAAATTACCGATTTCCTATCACAACAGGCAGACGCAATTGCTCGCTTTGCGGGTGGCGATAATGCAGGACACACGATTAAAATCGGTAATGAGACTTACAAGTTACACTTAATTCCATCAGGTATCTTTTACAAAGAAAAAACATCAGTAATTGGGAATGGCCTTGTTGTTAATCCAAAGTCACTTGTAACAGAATTAAAAGGCTTACAAGAGCGTGATATTAATACAGACAATCTTCGTATTTCGAATCGTGCACATGTAATTTTGCCATATCATATTAAACAAGATATTGAAGAAGAAAATAGTCGTGGCGATAATAAAATTGGTACGACATGTAAGGGTATTGGACCATGCTATCAGGATAAAGTAACACGTATTGGTATTCGTGTTGCAGATTTACTGGATAAGAAAGTATTCGAAGAAAAACTACGTCAAAATCTAGCTACTAAAAATAAATTATTTGAGAAATTTTATGAAGTTGAAGGTATGACTTTTGAGGAAATTTTCGAAGAGTATTATGGATATGGCCAAGAACTTGCTAAGTATGTAACAGATACATCTAAAGTATTAAATGATGTATTAGATGAAGGTGGTAAAGTACTTTTTGAAGGCGCTCAAGGTGTTATGCTAGATGTCGATCAAGGTACGTATCCATACGTTACATCCTCTAATCCAGTTGCTGGAGGTGTTGCTATCGGTGCTGGAGTAGGTCCATCACGTGTAACAAGTGTAATTGGTGTCTGCAAAGCCTATACATCACGTGTTGGTGACGGTCCATTCCCAACGGAATTATTTGATGAGATTGGTCATCAGATTCGTGAAGTTGGTCGTGAATACGGTACAACTACAGGTCGTCCTCGTCGTGTAGGTTGGTTCGATTCGGTTGTGGTACGCCATTCACGTCGCGTCAGTGGTATTACGCATCTTGCTTTGAACTCAATCGACGTTTTATCTGGTTTAGAGACAGTAAAAATTTGTACAGCATATCAGTATAAAGATCAAATAATTACTGAATACCCGGCAAATAATCATATTATCGAGCAATGTGTTCCAATTTATGAAGAACTTCCGGGCTGGTCTGAAGATGTAACGGGGTGCCGTACATTAGACGAATTACCGGAGAATGCACGCCGCTATGTGGAACGCGTGAGCGAATTATCAGAGATTCCAATTGCTACTTTCTCTGTAGGCCCTGCACGTGAGCAAACAAACGTATTAGTAGACGTTTGGGAAGCGTAAAACTAAAAACGTGAACTGAATATAGGGTTTTAATGTTTGTTTTTAAAATAAAAAAAGAGCGCGTATCTACTGATATGCGCTCTTTATATTTTAATGGATGTCTTTTTTCTTGAAGCGGCCACCACTAACTTCGGCTATGTTTCCTATTGCTAGGAAGGCACTATCATCAATTTCAGATACTATTATTTTTAACTTTGATTCTTCTAAACGAGTGATAACTGTAAAAATAACCTTTTTATCATTACCCGTATATGCCCCTTCACCGTGAAGGAATGTCACGCCACGTCCAAGACGATCCATAATTGCTTGGCCGATTTCATCAATTTCATCGCTAATGATGTAAACGGATTTAGATTCTTCCATACCTTGAATTACTATATCGATTGCTTTATATGCAATATAGTACGCTAGTATGGAGTACATGGCTTGTTCCCAAGTGAAAACAAAGCCTGCGACTGTAAAGATAATTAAGTTAATGAACATAATAATTTCACCAACTGAGAATGGTGATTTCCTATTAAATAAAATAGCCAAAATTTCTGTACCATCTAAAGAACCACCATAACGAATAACGATTCCGACACCAATCCCCAAAACAATACCACCAAAAACTGTTGCCAATAACGTATCTGTTGTAAAAGGTTCTATACTATGTAGAAGAATTGTTGCAATCGATAAAACTGTAATCCCGAGTCCTGTAGAAACTGCAAATGTTTTACCGATTTGTTTATATCCTAAAAAGATAAAAGGTAAGTTTAAGATGAAGATGAAGATACCTAGTGGTAATCCTACTAAATGTGAGGTGATAATGGAAACACCGACAATTCCACCATCCATAATGTGGTTAGGTACTAAAAAAAGTTCTAGTGCGACAGCCATAATGATTGCCCCAAGTATGACCATAATCGTTCGTATGACTAAACGACGGGTTTTACTTTTCTTGTGCGGCTTAGCTGCTTTACTTTGTATCGCAGCGGTTTGTGAATCACTCAAATTAATCTCCCCATTCTACTAATTTACTAATCTAGCTATATTTTATCGAATTATTACTAAACTAAACAGCTATATGTCCAAAACAAGTCAAATTCTATCCTAAATAGACAATAAAAGTATAATAATGTATAAATGAGTAAAACTTTCGATATAAATATGATAAAACAAGTATATTAGTCATATTTAATTACTAATAAATAATGTAACAAGTCATAGATAAATAATACATTTTCATTACAAAGTGATTAAAATAGTCATTCAATATTTTCTATATGGTACATTATAGGGGTGCTTATTTTAGCATAAAAGAAAACCTGCGACAGGGATTATTTGGAAGGGGCTTTATTGATGAGTTCGTTTTTGCCAAAAAAAGAAGAAACCAATAGGTTAACTTACAAATTCTCTTCTTTTAAAAAGGTAACAATTCTTGCTGTATTAATGGCAAGTTTAACATTAAATATAGGTTTCGCTTCAGCGGATAACCATAAAGAATCACTAAATAAAATTTACCACGTTTACGTAGGTAATGAATATATGGGTGCTGTATCAGATTCAGCAGCTGTTCATGGGATTATTGAAAAAAAAGAAGAACAAGCTAGTAATCAGTATAAGGAATTTTCGGTGGACGCTAGTGAAGATGTAAAAATCATTCCTGAACAAGTATTTAGTAAGGAAACAAATGATTCGGAGACTTTAGCAAAAGTCGAACAAACATTAGTCGCACAAACACCTGCGTTTACGTTGATGGTGGATAACGAGCCTGTAGCTTATTTAAAGGATGCTAATGATTATGACAAGACCATTCGTTTACTTAAATTACAGTTTGTTTCTTCGCAAGAATTAGACAATTTGGATACTAATCAACAAACTATTTCAGATTTACCAGCACTACAATCAGGTGAATCACGTATTAAAAATATCTCTTTTAAACAAGCAGTTTCGGGTGTAACAAAGAAAGTAGCGCCAAATGAAATCTTGTCTCCAGAGGACGCAGTGAAATTTTTGATGACAGGCTCTATTGAACAACAACAATATCAAATACAGCAAGGTGACGTTTTAGGGTCAGTCGCTAAAGCGCATAATTTAACAACAGCTGAGTTACTAGCGTTAAATCCAAAGATTACTGTTGATACAGTTTTACAAATTGGACAACCGTTAAATGTTACAGTAGCTAAACCTTTTGTTACTATTGAGGTAAAGAAGGAAAAGAAAATTACGGATACAATTCCTTTTGAAAAGGTTATAGAGGAAGATCCGACGATGCCAAAGGGTGAATCTGTAACGAAACAGCAAGGTGTAGCAGGTAAAAAAGAGATTACTTATTTATTAATTTCTGCAAATGGTACGCAGACATCAAAAGTTGCTTTAGAAGAGAATGTACTCCAAGAGCCTATAAAGCACATTGAAGTTGTCGGTACAAAAGTGATTCCATCTCGCGGTTCAGGAAACTTCACATGGCCAACGGTAGGTGGCTATATTTCTAGTAATATGGGGAAACGTTGGGACGGACAGCACCGTGGTATTGATATTGCTCGTCCTAGCAACTACAATATTTCAGCTGCTGATAATGGTGTTGTTGTAGCAGCAGGCTTTTCGGGAAGCTACGGTAATCGTATTGTGATTAATCATAATAACGGCTATACAACACTTTATGGCCATCTATCTTCAATTGGAGTGAAAGTTGGACAAGTAGTTGAAAAAGGTTCAGTAATTGGTATTATGGGCACTACAGGTAATTCTACAGGGATACATTTACATTTTGAGCTTGAGAAAAATGGAGTACTTTTAAACCCATTAACATATGTAAGTAGATGATGTAATCTTTTGTGAGGCAGTCCAAATTAGGGGCTGCCTTTTTTATATTTGTTGGAATGTAAGTATTTCCCGAGAAATAAATGTGTTGATGTACTATTGCGAATATCAATAATAATGCATGGAATTGAAAAGCATGATAGAGTTAGGAGTAGTGATATTTACAAGTACTGAATATTAATATATATATGAAAAGCGAAAGGGAGAGAGTATATGGACAAGACAATTTTAGTTGTTGACGATGAGAAACCAATCGCAGATATTTTACAATTTAATTTAATTAAAGAGGGCTACAAAGTTATTTGTGCTTATGATGGAGATGAGGCATTAGAAAAGGTTGAGGAAGAACAGCCGGATTTAATGTTATTAGATATAATGCTACCGAAACGTGACGGTATGGAAGTATGCCGTGAAATACGAAAAAAGTATGATTTTCCGATTATTATGCTAACAGCAAAAGGTTCAGAAATCGATAAAGTTTTAGGTTTAGAGATGGGTGCGGACGATTATGTCACAAAACCTTTTAGTACAAGAGAGTTAATAGCTCGTGTAAAGGCGAATATGCGTCGCCTGCAAATTGCACCAGTTTCAGAGGAAACGGAGTTAGAGTCCAATGATATCGTTATAGGGTCTCTAATTATACAACCAGATGCTTATCTTGTGATGAAGCGTGACGAGGCGATTGAATTAACACATCGTGAATTTGAACTATTGCATTATTTAGGTAAACATATTGGTCAAGTTATGACACGAGAACACTTATTACAAACGGTATGGGGTTATGACTATTTTGGAGATGTCCGTACTGTAGATGTTACAATTCGCCGTCTGCGTGAAAAGATTGAAGACAATCCAAGTCATCCAACATGGATTGTGACACGTCGAGGTGTTGGATACTATTTACGGAATCCTGAACAGGAGTAAATTAAATGCAAAAGGTCAGTTTCTTTAAATCTATTCATGTAAAGCTTGTGCTTATTTATATTTTGTTAATATTACTCGCCTTACAAATAATAGGGATCTATTTCTCAAGGCAGTTAGAGCAAAGCTTAAAGGATAATTTCCAAGAATCTATTTATCAGCGTGTTGATTTAATGCAATACAGTATTCGCGAAGAGATTTTGAAAGAGCGAGACAATAGTATGCCGGCACTTGAGGAAAGTTTGAAATCTATCGTAAAGGAATTATCGACAAGAGATATCCTTGAAATACGCGTGATTGATAATAGATCTCGAATTTTGGCTACTTCAGAGACTAACAATCAGAACTTAATTGGGCAACGTTCAAATATAGATACCGTGCATCGTGCTATTTCAGCGGAAACCGTGTTTGATTCGATATCGCTTGATAAAAAAACGAGAAATCGAGTATGGGAATTAGCAACACCTATTCGGGATGGCCCGGGTCCTGATAATGAGATTATCGGTGTTCTTTATATTATATCCAATATTGAATCCGTCTTTGGACAGATGGGCGAAATAAACCGTATTTTCCTAGGTGGGACAGCAATGTCTTTAGTAATCACAATTTTCCTAGGTATTTTAGTGGCGCGTACAATTACGCAACCGATTGCAGATATGCGAAAACAAGCACAGGCTATGGCAAAAGGGAATTTCGCTCGAAAAGTTCGAGTCTATGGAACGGATGAAATTGGACAATTAGCTATTACCTTTAATCATTTAACGAATCGATTACAGGAAGCTACATCTACTACAGAAGCAGAAAGGCGAAAGCTTGATTCTGTATTAAGTAATATGACAGATGGTGTAATTGCAACAGACCGAAAAGGGCGTATTATTCTTATCAATGATCCAGCTTTAGAATTATTGCATATTTCAAGAGATATAACTTTGGGCCGTCCCATTTCTTCAGTTTTAGGGATCGAGCAGGAGTACAATTTCGAAGATTTAATCTATATGAATGATGCGGTGAATTTGAATTTTAGTACAGCAGAAGCACCTTATATTTTACGTGCGAATTTTTCAGTCATTCAAAAAGAAACAGGGTTTATTAACGGATTAATCACTGTTTTACATGATATTACAGAACAAGAAAAAATCGAGATGGAACGTCGCGAATTTGTATCCAACGTCTCGCATGAATTACGGACACCATTAACGACAATGCGTAGCTATTTAGAAGCTCTAGCAGATGGTGCGTGGAAGGACCAAAGCATTGCACCAACCTTTTTAAATGTAACGCAAACAGAAACAGAGCGTATGATTCGTTTGGTAAATGATTTACTTCAGCTTTCACGTATGGACAGTCAGGACTATGAATTGAACAAAGACATTGTATTATTTAATTCGTTCTTTAACCGTATTATTGATCGTTTTGAAATGGCAAAGTCACAAAATGTGACATTTGAGCGCTTATTACCAGAGGCATCTTATTACGTTGAAATCGATACAGATAAGGTAACACAAGTCATCGATAATATTATTTCGAATGCGATTAAATATTCACCGGATGGTGGAAATGTACGATTTGGTTTTACTGTTCATAATGAAATGTTGAAAGTTATGATTTCAGATGATGGTATGGGTATTCCAAAAGAAAACGTGGCACGTATTTTTGACCGTTTCTACCGCGTTGATCGTGCACGAGCTCGATCGATGGGGGGAACAGGCCTTGGTTTAGCCATTGCTCGTGAGATGATTGAGGCGCATGGAGGGAAGATTTGGGCAGAAAGTGAAGAAGGATATGGCACGACAATTTTCTTCACCTTACCATATGATTTAGATGAATTTGATGAGGAAGGTGAGTGGGAATGAAATATATTGAAACAGTTAAATCAGTTGTTTTATTCCTACTCGTAATAATGAGTATAGTTTTAACATTCATGATTTGGACCTATACGCCAGATTATGAATATATCGATAAAATAGAAAGTAAAGAAGAAATAGCTGTTGGTACAAAGAAAGATGTTGAAGATGTCCTCAAACCATATAAAGCTTTATTTCGTACAGATGATATGTGGACTGGGACAGCATCGAATGAGACCATGGAAGGTTTAATGAGAGCTTTTGGTGAATGGAATGCACTTGATTTGGAGCTAATAGACGGTAATGTTACACCGAATAATTTAAATAAAATTGTACGAACTAATAATCGTATGACAGTATTTTTTGCAGGTGAAGTTCCATTTTCTGCGTTTAATTCGATATTACAATTTGCGGATAAAGAATTACCAGAAACAACATTTAACCGTATTATTATTGACTGGAGTAAGTATAAAAGTAAGGAGCTAGACCTATTTTTTGTGAGCGGTAATAATACGTCACTCTTACATTCTCATGTGAGAATTCCAGATAGTAATCGATTTATGGAAAAAATTATAGAGCCTTCAAAAGAGTATAATTCGTTTAAAGAGATAGAGCGGGATAATTATGCATCACTTTATGTAATCGATGAAAAAGTTGAATTATTGAATTATACGTACTTTATCGAGGATTTATCACTAGAAAAGTTTAAAAATCTGCTATTCCCAAATCCGAATGGTGTAAGACGCAGTGAAGAAAGTACGACTTCTGAAAAATATTCAGATGGTATGTCTAAAATGACTGTAGATACACAATTTAAATCACTAATCTATGTAGATCCTGCAGCAGAAAGTAGTGGTGGTGCTGTACCTTCAAAGATTATAAAGGACAGCTTTAACTTTGTGAATGAGCATGGTGGTTTAACAGGAGATTATCGCTATCTATCGATGAATTTAAGTAAAAATCAAGTTGATTATCAACTGTACTTGCTAGATTTTCCTGTGTATAGTGATCAAATAACAACGCGTATAACAACTGTATGGGGCGATAATCGTATATTCCGTTACAAGCGTCCATATTTTTCATTAGATATTGATATTACGTCAGAAAAAGTGATGAAGGAATTGCCATCGGGTACAGAAACTATCGAAAAAATTCGTAGTCTCGATAATATCGTCTTATCTGATATAGAAGATATTGTTGTCGGCTACTGTTTAATACAAGATGAAAATCAGTTATTATTAAAGCTCGAACCAAGTTGGTTTATAATTCATAAGGGTAATTGGAAGATGCTAACACCGGAAGTTTTAGGAGGGATTGAAGATGGATTGGAATAGAACCAAATCTATTTTTATCGTTGTCTTTTTAATCCTGAATATTTCCCTGTACATGTTGTATGTAAATCGGTATAACGATTCACGTAATGTCGGGGTGCTTGGAGAGAAAAACATTGAAACACGCTTAAAGGACGATAATATTTCGTATGTAACATTGCCAAATGAAATTGATTCAGCTGCGAATATTTCTGGAAAAGTACACAATTTTACCTATGATGAATTTAAAGGTATGGAGCAGCAAGTTAATACGTTTGATGGATCCAAAGTTCATGTAGTTTTTTCAAAGCCTATTAAATTGCGCAATACTCATGAGGAAACAAGTTTTATAGAATTTGTTAAAACAAATATTAAGGACAATAGCAATTATTCATTATGGGAAATTAACGAAGAGGAACGCGTCGCAATATTTTTCCAAAAGACAAAGGATCGAATTCTTTATTATAATATGAGTGGCGTACTTAAAGTACACTGGAATGCAAATAACGAAGTAACTATGTATGAGCAAGCAATGCTTGATGATATTAAAGAAATAGATCAACCAAAAAGTATTCTGCCTCCTCTTCAGATTTTCCAAGCGTTGTATTCAAAAGGGTTATTAAAGCCAAATTCTCGTATAATGCAGGTGAAGTTAGGTTACTCAACACTCGTTAATAATATACAAAAGCAAGTGTTAGTACCAACTTGGGAAGTACGTGTGAAATTGCCTGATGGAGAGATTGAGGAGTATTTCGTCGATGCTGTAGATGCCAAAGTCATCGAATTCCAAGAGGACAAGCAAGAGGCTGAAGAAGAAGACTGGGGAGTTTAACAATGCGATTTAGTGTTTTAGCAAGTGGCAGTACAGGTAATTCAATTTATGTAGAAAACGATGAATATGCTTTTATCGTTGATGCTGGTTTTAGCGGCAAAAAGATGGAGCAACTGTTTTCTAAAATTGATCGTGATATGAAAAAGCTAAGTGGCATATTAGTAACGCATGAGCATAGCGATCACATAAAAGGAATTGGAGTACTGGCACGAAAATATAATGTACCGATTTATGCGAATGAAAAAACGTGGCAGGCGATGGATGGACTTATTGGCGAAGTACCAACAGAGCAGCGTTTTGAATTTAGTATGGATACGGTAAAAAGTTTTGGTTCACTTGATATTGAGTCATTTGCAGTATCACATGATGCAGCCGATCCAATGTTTTATACTTTTCATGAAGTTGGACGTAAGCTCGTTGTCATAACAGATACCGGCTATGTAAGCGACCGAATGAAAGGTATTATTCGCGGTGCCGATTCTTTCGTATTTGAAAGTAATCATGACGTAAACATGTTACAAATGGGGCGTTATCCGTGGTCAGTAAAGCGTCGTATTTTAAGTGATGTTGGACATGTTTCGAATGAGGATGCTGCTGTTGCGATGAGTGAGGTTGTTTTTGAAAAGCCAACTAATATTTATTTATCGCATTTAAGTAAAGATAATAATATGAAAGACCTAGCACGTATGAGTGTGACACAAACTCTACAATCTTGCGGCATTATTGCAGGAGAGTATGTGCATTTATTAGATACAGATGCAGATGAACCAACGAAATTAGTAACTGTCTAAGAATTCCACCTTGTGTGGAATTCTTTTTTTATAGTCATTTTATTCATTTTTCATCTGATTTTAATGTTTGAAATGTATGATAAGGGTAACAATTAATTAATAGGTAGTTTTTGAAAGGATGATGAAAATGAGTTATTTCTCAGATGACGATAAACGCGAAAATTTATCAGAAAATAGTGAACCAGAAAAGTCACCGTTGCAAGAGCGGTTAGAGCAAGATGAACAAGAAAGGAAGTCAACACGTTTAAAAAAGAGAAGCGGCGGTAAAGGTGGTTATTTCTTTAGTGGTCTGGTAGGTGTGATTATCGGTGCATTACTTGTGTGGTTAATGATGCCAAGCTTAGTCAATCAAATGCCAGGGACAACGACAAAAAGCTCGAGCGATAATAAACCAGAGATCAACCAAGTCGCAACAGAAGTAACAACTGATGTGATAAAAGCGGTTGATAAGGCATCGGCAGCTGTTGTAGGTATTACAAATATTCAAGAAGTAACAAATGGTGGCTTTTGGAGTCAACCAACGACAACAACGCAAGAAGCTGGAAGTGGTTCTGGTGTTGTATACAAAATTGACGGAGACAAAGCATTTATCGTGACAAATAATCACGTTATTGAAGGCGCTAAACAATTAGAAGTAACGATGCAAGATGGAACAAAAGAGGCAGCACAATTAGTCGGAAGTGATGTTTGGACAGACTTAGCTGTTATTTCGATTAGCTCGAAAAACGTCAAAACAGTTGCGACATTTGGTAACTCTGACGTACTAAAACAAGGTGAGACAGTTATTGCAATTGGTAATCCACTAGGCTTGGAATTCTACGGCTCTGTCACAACAGGCGTTGTGTCAGGGAAGGATCGCTCAGTGCCAGTTGACTTAAACGGAGATGGTTCAGTGGATTGGCAACAAGAAGTATTACAAACAGATGCCGCCATCAACCCAGGTAATAGTGGAGGTGCACTTGTTAACTTAGCGGGTGAATTAGTCGGCATAAACTCCATGAAGATTGCTCAGTCCTCTGTGGAAGGCTTAGGCTTCTCGATTCCAATTAACTCAGCAATTCCAATAATTACAGAGTTAGAGAAAACGGGTGAGATGAAGCGACCAACGATGGGTATCTCATTAGCAGACGTAACAGACGTCCCAGCATTCTACCAACAACAAACATTACGATTACCTGAAGAAGTAACAACAGGCGTTGTAATTACAGATGTAATAGCTAACTCACCTGCTGCAAAAGCGGGAGCTAAACAATTTGATGTTATTGTAGAAATGGACGGAGAAAAAATTGAAACGTCAATTGACCTCCGCAAACATTTATATAATGAGAAAAAGACTGGGGATAGTTTAACAATGAAAGTATATCGTCAAGGTAAATTAGTGGAGTTGAAACTAACATTAACAAATAGTGATACACTATAGGATGTGGATAACTAGAAAATTGTGAATAATTCATTTGCACAGCGAGTAGTGGAAGAAAGCCTGTTCTTCCCTACTCGCTTTTCCTTTGTTACAATAGATTGTGGATAACATAGACCGAATTGTGAATAAGTTTGTGGAAATTTCGGAAAATAAGGAGACGATTAAAAGTGGAAAAATACAGTTGTGAAAAGCATATAGATCAAGCTTTAGACATGTTTGTAGCGGAGCAAAAGGAGTTTCCAATTATGGATAAAGTAAATGAGGATAAAAAGTTATCCACAAAATGTAGTTACTGCGAAGAACCAGCAGAATATATTGTATCAAGTAAATAACTTTACACTATATATAGAAACTGGTTGTGGATATGTTGATAACTTCTGTGGATAATTTGTTCGTAAATAAAATCTAAAGGTGGATAACATGTGAATATAACGATTGTATCAGTCGGGAAACTAAAAGAAAAGTATTTAAAAATGGGAATTGAGGAGTATGTTAAACGTCTCGGTGGGTATGCAAAAATGGACTTAATCGAAGTACCAGATGAAAAAGCCCCAGAGCAATTAAGTGATGCTGAAATGGAAATTGTTAAGAAAAAGGAGGGCGAACGTATTCTTTCGAAGATTAGTCCGGATACACATGTAATCGCCCTGGCGATTAACGGCAAAATGAAAACCTCTGAAGAAATGGCGGCCGATATCGAGTCGTTAATGACGTATGGTAAAAGTAAAATAGCTTTTATTATTGGGGGCTCACTTGGATTGCATGATGATGTACTAAAGCGTGCGAATGAAAAGCAGTCATTTGGTAAGATGACGCTTCCACATCAGCTGATGAAATTAGTATTGGTTGAGCAGATTTATCGAAGCTTTCGAATTATGAAAGGAGAACCTTATCATAAGTAAGTGGGGTTTCTCTAAATGAGGAAATTGAAGTCTTCATGTAGTTCATATTTTCATGAGTTGGTGTGAATTATTTTATTGTTATATAATTGAGTTGATTTCATAATTCCGATCCCTTCGGTATCAAGGGCTTTCAAACAATAAAAAAAGGGCACCTCCCCATTTTGGTATAATTTAAGCGACTA
>NZ_JBIWEY010000035.1:0-47148 GCF_044762775.1 Lysinibacillus sp. NPDC096418 | reverse complement strand
GTATATTTAGTATAACGAGATTTTTTTGTGAAATGAACAAAAAACCCCGAATAGGGTCACTTTTTAAAGTGTCCACTATTCGGGGTTCAGTTCATTATGTGATAACAAGGCTTTATTGTTATACGTTTTTATTGAGCATGCGTAAGCTGTTTAAGATGACGAGGATTGTACTGCCTTCATGACCGATAACACCTAAAGGTAGATCGACAACTTGTAAAAAGTTAGAGGCAATTAACAGTGTAATAACGCCAATAGAGAAGAATATATTTTGTTTTACAATACGTTGCATTTTGCGTGAAAGGCGTACTGCATAGGCAATTTTGGATAAATCATTTTTCATTAACACAACATCAGCGGTTTCGAGTGCTACATCTGTTCCTTCTCCCATGGCAATGCCAGTTGTTGCTGTAGCAAGAGCAGGTGCATCGTTAATGCCATCGCCAACCATTCCGACATAGTTGTATTGACCAAGTAAACGTTTCATTTCAGTAACTTTTGTTTCTGGTAAGCACTCTGCTACGTATTCAGAAACCCCTGATTCTTTCGCAATAACTTTTGCTGTTTTTTCATTGTCACCTGTCAGCATAATTACATCAATATGAAGTTCTTTTAGTAGAGCAATTGCCTTTTTTGCTTCATTACGGACAGTATCTTTTAAGGCGGCGAGTGCAATAATGCCCATATGATTACGAATGAAGATTACGGTTTTACCTTGAGCAGCAAGGGTTGCTGCTGCTCCGTTTGCAAAGGCATTTGCTTCGTCCTCACCAACGAAGTCCGGCTTACCGACTAAATATTCTATCCCATCTATAGAGCCTTTTATCCCCCAACCAGGAATGTCTTCAATACTTGCCGATGGAAATTGTGCGGTACCCTCAGCTTTTGCATACATCGTAATGGCCTGTGCGAGAGGGTGATTCGATTGTGCTTCAATGCCAGCTAGTAATGCAAGAGTTTGCTGTGTTTCTAGTCCATCACGTACGATAAAATCTGTTACTACTGGCTTTCCTTGTGTCAATGTCCCAGTTTTATCGACTGCTAATGCTTTTAATACACTTAGGTGTTCTAAATGTAAGCCACCTTTAAAAAGGATACCGTTTTTTGCGCCATTTGAGATAGCAGCAAGAGTTGCAGGCATAATTGAAGCAACCAGTGCACAGGGTGATGCAACAACTAATAGCACCATTGCACGGTAAAGTGTCGTTGTCCAATCCCATCCGAGTAAAAAGTGGGGAAGGAACATCATGAGTATTACAGCGAGTAAGACAAATTTTACGTAAGTACCTTCAAATTTTTCGATAAATTGCTGAGAAGGTGATTTTTCACTTTGTGCACTTTGTACAAGGGTAATGATTTTTTGGAACAATGTTTCCGAGTTAGGTTTTGTCATTTCCATCGTGATGGCACCGTTTAAGTTTACTGTCCCTGCGAAAACTTCATCGCCTTCACGCTTCGCAACAGGTAATGGCTCACCACTAATGGCGGATTCATCAATAGAAGATTGACCTTTAAAGATAATCCCGTCTGCAGGTACACGTTCACCTGGTTTAATCAGTAGATGATCACCAATCTTTAATGTTGAAACAGCCACTTTCATTGGTTCAAAACCACCGCGTACAAGCCAAGCTTCTTCTGGTTGTAAATTCATGAGTGCAGAAATTTCACGATGGCTTTTATTCATTGCGTATGTCTCTAAAGCGCCGCTAATTGCAAAGATAAAGATGAGGATTGCGCCTTCAGTCCAGTAGCCAATTGCTGCAGAACCGATTGCAGCTAAAACCATTAGCAATTCCACATTTAATTTTTTGTCGGCAATTGTTTCTTCGATACCTTCTTTTGCTTTTGCAAAACCGCCTACACAAAAGGCTGTAATGTATAAAAGAACAGAAGCGGTCGTTTGGCCGCTCGTATCTAATCTCCATGCAAGCAAGATAAACAAACCGGCTATTAATGCGGCAATTAGTTCTGCATGCTCTTTTATTTTCTCAATTAAATGATAATTTTCTCGATTAGAGTATTCCATTCATATCCCTCCTGATAATGAAAATCAATATCACAAACCTTATAAATAGTAATACTGGCATATATTGATGAATGGCCAGTACTTTTATAGTTAGTATTATAATTTAGAATTATTATAACAAAGGGTTTTGGAAAATGGAAGTGGGAAGTTAGTATAATCGACAAAAAAAGGAATAAGCGTATTTTGAACGCTTATTCCTTGCAATAAATAGAAATGTTTTATTTTTTATAGTCAACAACGATGTACGGTTGTAATTGGAAAGGTTTAGGTGCGATATTACGGTCATTCCATTGTGCAAACCATCGTTCTAATGGGTAGAAGTAATAGCCATCTTGCCAGTGATCGGATGTATCGTATGGATCTGCGAAAATAATCGTATCATCACCGATACCTGGTGTGCCGTTATTATCGTAACCGATGATTGCTTGCCAGTGACCATCCCAGTCGCCCCATTCCACCATAATTGGGCGATCATTTGAAAGGTGGTTTGTTAGCCATTTGACGAAGAAGCTATCTTTTGCATCTTCAACCCATGCTTCAGTTGTGTCACTTTTTTCTGAAGCATACAAGCTATTCCAAGTGAATGTGGCAGGTAGGTTACCTACGTTATTTTCTGTAACACCGGCGTCTGCTTGAAGTAAATCAGTATCTTTATAGGATTTTAGATAGCTCGTATCGACAACTTCTAAGCCTTCGACACTTGAGAAGAAATCATATAATTGGCCAACATCCGAACCATATTCAGGGAAGTTATTTGCTGAGCCAGGTAGGGCACCTTCAACATCTAAATCAGTCATTGCCTTCATTTGCTTCGCAATATCCATTTCAGTCAAATCTGTAATACCGAAGTGGTTAGCTACCATTAGAGACGTTGCAGGTCCGCAAGACCATTCCGTTGTTTGTTGCATCGTTTCGAATTTTTCGATGAGTAATAATTGGTCATCTGATTTCAAGTTATAAAAATCAGGTGCTTTGTAGAAGCGAGATTCAGCATTATCACCAGCAAATGCATAAGCATCTGCGCCAGCTGCTTCGTCGTAATCTTCGCCTTTAATAGTTGTTGGTTTAACTGCCACAGTAGTTTCGGCTGACGCTTTTGTGTCTACTTCCTTGTTAACCTCCGCTTCCCTAGTATCTTGTGAGCATGCAGCTAATAGAGCAATCGCGGAAATTAAAACTGCTGTAAGGGTTCTTTTCATTTATCCCCATCCTTTTCATCTTTTTTGAAACACAAGAATTGATTATAGCGAAATATTAAAAATAATACATAATGAATTTTTCCTATTTTGTTTTTTTTGAAATTTCATAAAAAAAAGAGCGCAATTCATTCAAAAGTACTAATTAGAATGATTACGCTCGTATTATTATTTCGTTATCAAAACATGGACTTAACCGCACTTTCCACTACATGCGGTCACTGAGTCTCCTCATCGCTCTCTATTCCATGTGCTTTAAACCCGTATATATAATGATTTAAGAACAGATTTTGGTGAAGAGCCTAAGAGGAAGCATTAATTAGAATACTCTTTCAGCATGTTTAGATAGTTTATCTAATGAAGATTTGTCTACATCAGCGTGTAATGAGTTCCCGTGAGAGTCCATTGTTACTACTGCTGTGAAACCTTCTACGTTTAAGTGCCACATTGCTTCAGGAATACCGAATTCCATTAGGTCAACGCCGTCTACGCCTTTAATGCAGTCTGCGTAGTACTGAGCTGCACCACCGATAGCGTTTAAGTAAACACCACCGTGTTCTCCTAGTGCTTTTAGTGTTTTTGGTCCCATACCGCCTTTACCAATTACAGCACGGATACCGAATTTTTTCATGATATCGCCTTGGTAAGGCTCTTCACGAATTGAAGTTGTTGGGCCAGCAGCTTTAACTGTCCAGTTACCTTCTGCGTCTTTTGCCATTACTGGACCACAGTGATAGATAACTTGTCCATTAAGGTCTACTGGAGCGTCATGGCTCATTAAGTGATGGTGGATTGCGTCACGGCCAGTGAACATACGACCTGTGATCGAAACAACGTCACCAACTTTTAATGCACGAATTTGTTCTTCTGTAATTGGTGCAGTAAGTTCTACAACATTTGTTGAAGTTTCTTCTGTCGTTGCAGCAACTTGATCGTCTTTGAACGTGATTTTTTCGCCATCTTGGTAGTGCCACTTGATGATTTCACCAGTCTCAGGGTTGATGTCGATTGCCATACGGCGGTATGCCCAACAGTTATACGCTACAGATACGTAGAATGAAGCAGGGATACGGTGCATAACGCCGATTTTACAACCAAGTAAAGTTGCTTCACCGCCGAAGCCCATTGTTCCGATACCGAACGTATTTGAAGTTTTTACGACATAGTCTTCTAATTGTGCAAGTTCTGGATTTGGATTTGTATCTTCTACGTGACGGAATAACTGTTCTTTAGCTAAATCATAGCCAGAAGAACGGTCACCACCGATACCTACACCGATGAAGCCTGCTGAACAGCCTTGACCTTGGGCTTGGTATACAGAGTGAAGGATACATTTACGGATACCATCTAAGTCACGACCTGCACGGCCAAGACCCTCTAGTTCTGTTGGAAGGCTGTACTGGATATTTTTATTTTCACAGCCGCCACCTTTAAGAATTAATTTAATTGTAATGTAATCGTTTTCCCATTGTTCAAATTTCATAACAGGAAGACCGTCACCAATGTTGTTCCCGCTATTCTCCCCCGTTAATGAATCAACAGCATTTGGACGTAATTTTGCATCAGCTGATGTGTCGATAATCGCTTTTTTGATAGCTGCTTTAATTTCTAATTGGTTTACGCCAACTGGAGTATAAATCTTAAATGTTGGTAAACCAGTATCTTGACAGATAGGTGATACATTTTCTTCCGCCATTACGATATTATTAGAGATTGTGTCTAAGCTCATTGCAGCACGAGTGCCAGCGTTTTCAGCTTCTTTCGCCTTTTTAATGGCACGTCGTACGTCTTTTGGTAGATTTGTAGATGTTTCAGTTACTAAATCGTAAAGACTTTTCTCCAAAGCTTGTAAATTCATTAGTATTGCCCCCCATAAATAAATTGACTATTTCCACACTACATTATACTCTTTTCAACTAATGAAAAAAAGGGTGTATACATTTTCCTATGAAATTAAGGTACTGGTTTATCTACCGTGAGTTGTAATGGATCTCCGTTATACATAGAGTATTTATTGTTGGAAACGGTTGACGGCAGGGAACGTTTGTTCTAAACTTGCTGTAAATTAACTTTAGGGGGTAAGTGTATGACTGGAAACAAACAACTTGAATTACCTGAAGCATTTGAAAAATATAGAGAAAAAATCGAAGGAACGATGCAGCCGTTTATTAATATAGTAACTGAAGGGCGAAATACAACTCTTTTTGAAAGTAAGTTTGAAGGGAATCCATACTTTCCGCTCTCAATGGAGTATCCCAAAAATGCCGAAGGACAGCCTTTAAAATTATTAGCACAAATTAACTTTGCTGATGTGCCTAGACATGTATTGGATGTTCCGGAAAAAGGCATTCTACAGTTTTATATTGACGCAAATGATGATGTTTTGGGGTTAGATTTTGAAAACGGTCAAAATCAGGAAGGTTTTCGTGTTATTTTCCATGAACAAATTGAACATGATGAATCAAAATTAATCCAGGATTTTTCTTTTATCAGAGATAATGATGAAGAAATGTATTTCCCAGTTGAAAAGGAGATGGCATTATCGTTTAAAACTAGTTATAAACCATTATCTATGAATGATTTTAGAAGTAAGACGCACTATGCTGATCTAATGACGGAAATAGAACATGATGATGATTTAGTAGATGCTATTTATGAATCATTAGATAGTACAGGGCATAAGATCGGTGGTTATCCATTTTTTACACAAGAAGACCCTCGAGCTTACGGAGATTATACAGATGCGACGATTTTACTTTTACAGGTTGATACTGAAGGAGATCACATTATGTGGGGAGATAGTGGAGTAGGTAACTTTTTCATAACGGAAGAGGCTCTAAAGCAACGTGATTTTAGTAAAGTTTTGTATAACTGGGATTGTCATTGAAAAAAGCAAGCGGGCAATGAGCCTCGCTTGCTTTTGCTATTATTTTTCACGAGCGTTAAATTGCTCCATTTTGTCTTCTAAATCATCCATCATTTGTATTAAGCGATCGATGTCTTCTAACTCAGTTGTTTCAGGATCAATGGCATCTAGGACTTCTAAAAAGATTTCAAGACGTTCTTTTAAGTAAGTTACTTGTTGTTCTTTATCAGTAATTGGCTTTGACATAAGTACACCTCATTTCATCCCTTTCATAGTAGCGGATTTCCACGTGAATTTCAACGTCTATGGTAAATGCAAGTAGTTGGAAAATGATTGGGCCTTAGTAATCATTTTGTGGATTTAAATAATCTGAATATTTACAATATTGAGGGCGTGTGTTAATGTTGTATTAAGAAATAGTAAAGGAGTTGATGAAGAAAAAACGATGAACTCTAACTCGAAAAGGAGGGAGTTTAAACAAGTACTCGGCCCATGTAAAAAGCCGACATTCGTGTTTATACAAGAAAAAATGAATATAAGTATTAGTTAAAGCCTTAGCGTCAATTCACATATGGTGAGCGCTAAGGCTTTTTGATATGTATTTTGAAGATTATAAAAGAATCGTAATTACATGAGGAATTAAGCGAGATACCTATGAAGCACAGACCAATACCCGCAAGGTAAGTTGAGGGCAATAAAAAAGAGCGGGGCTCATCTCCCGCTCAAAAAACAAAAAACGCCCAGCAAATCCGTGCTGTTATGGCGTATTTTGGTGTGACACAGATGTTACGTCCATGCCACGTAGGTTTGGCACCTAGTCTCTGATTATACAGGTTATTGTACAAAATGCAAATAGAATGTTAGATTAAATAATTTCCAAAAGAAAGATTACGATGCTCAAATTAAAGCGTGCATTGATTTATTAAATCTAAATAACTTTAAATTCAAGAAAACTTCATTTTTATGTAGGGAGATTGAGCAAATGAATCTAAATAACATAGTGAAAAATAGGAAGAAATTTATTGTAATTGTAATGGAATTTGAGAAATTAAAGGATTTACGGTACGACTTATTTGCGATTAAGTTGTATGTCGTTTTGGTTTAATTTAAGAAAATCACAAAAAAACGACACTCGAATTTTGAGTGTCGTCATAAAATAGTTAATATAGAAATAATGCTTTATTTTTTCAATACAAGCTTCGCCACACATTCCACTTGTGCTGTCTGTGCAAACATATCTATTGGCTGAATATACTCGACATCATATAATTTCGATAACTCTTGTAAATCCTTTGCTAATGTTGATGGGTTACAAGAGGTATATACAAAGCGTTTCGGTTTCAGTTTAAGCACAGTACGAATGAAGTCTGGTGCAAGGCCTGTACGTGGTGGATCGACTACAATTACATCAGGTGTGAAGCCCTCTTTGCGCCAATTTGCTAGTACCGACTCTGCAGTACCAATTGCGTATTTTGCATGTTTGAAACCATGGTTTCGTGCATTTTTTCGTGCATCTTGAATACTCTCTGGAATAACGTCCATTCCGCGTACTTCTTTTGCTTGAGCTGCTAGCCATAAACCGATTGTACCTACACCACAGTATGCATCTACAACAGTTTCTTTGCCTGTTAATGCTGCTGCTTTTTTAATTTCATCATATAAATGAACAGTTTGCGTTGGGTTCAATTGGAAGAATGCGCGAGCGGAAAGGTCGAATGCTAATTCGCCAAGCTCTTCATGAATTGTTTCTTTGCCGTCGAGGACAATTGTTTCATCGCCAAAAATTAGGGATGATTTGTCGCGATTAATATTTTGTGAAATCGACACGATACTTGGGTCGATTTTTTTAATACGTGTAATGAGCTCAGCAAGATGCGGAATCTCCTTGCGTGTTGTCACTAATACAACTTGTGTTTCACCTGTATGGATACCTGTACGCACAACAATAGTACGCACTAAACCGTCGAGTGTACGGCCATCGTAAATTGTAATATTTAGCTTTTGCAGGATTTTGCGAGTTGCGACAGTGATTTTTGATGTTATTGGATGTTGTACGAGGCAGTCGTTTATGTTTAAGAGCTTATTACTGCCTTCTGCAAATAAACCAGCATACACACGCTTGCCTTCCTTACGTACTTGGAACTGGCTTTTATTGCGGTAGTTCCATGGATTATCCATGCCAAGCGTTTGACGGACTTCCACTGTCTCAGCTAAAGACTTTGCATAGCGTTCTAATGCTTGCATTACAATATCACGTTTTTCAATAAGTTGTTTTTCGTATGTCATATGTTGAAGTTGACAGCCACCGCATTCATTGTAAACAGGGCAAGGTGCTTCTTGTCGATACTTTGAGGGTTTACGTATTGTTACAATTTCAGCCTCTGCAAAATTACGTTGTGTTTTAGTTACTTGTGCAGTAATTTCTTCACCAGGGATTGCGCCTTTGACGAATACAACATTGCGTTTGTAAAAGCCAACTCCTTCGCCGTTAATCCCTAATCGTTTAATTGAAAGTGGGAATTTTTGTCCCACTTCCATCGTTGTTTGTTGTGTCAAACTATCCACGTCCTTTAACTTTATTCAGCAAAAGTCTCTCTTTTGTATTTAGAGAGATAAATGCATAAAGAATTCAATTCAACACCGGTAAGGGCTGCTGAATAAAGTTAAGCCTCCGGCGGATGTCACAGATTTTGAATCGTACTTACACGATTCAAAATCTGGACGCAAATACGCCAAGGCGTATTTGATCGAATTTCATCTCCCCATTATAACTAAGGAGTGGACGATTGCAAAGTGACAGGGAAGTCTTCATATTCTAATACTAAATCATCAAGCGATAAAAACGTGTAGCCTTGTTTTTTAGCATCTGCGATGAAGAGTGGAAGAGCCTCTGCATTATCTTGTGCAACAGTGTGCATTAAAATTACGGCACCTGGGTGAAGTTGCTCCATAAGCGCATTGTAGGCATAATCGGCACCACGTCGTTCATCTTTCATCCAATCTTTAAAGGCTACAGACCAAAAAATATGGCGATAACCTTCAGCGTTGCCGACCTCTAATACTTTAGCATTGAAGGTACCTTCAGGTGGACGAGCATATGTCGTGCGTTCTATTCCTGTTAATTCACGTAACTTCCCATCAAATTTCCGCCATTCTGCACGCATGCCATCTCGAGATAGTCTAGCCATATTTGGATGCCCATACGAGTGGTTGCCGATTGTATGGCCATCCTGAACCATGCGTTTAACAAGGTCACTGGCACTTACTAAGTAATGACCTGTTAAGAAAAAGGTTGCTGGCACTTTTTCTTTTTCTAAAGTGTCTAAAATACTTTCGGTAAAGCCATTCTCATAGCCATTATCGAATGTTAAGTAAGCCACTTTTTTATCGGGTTTCCCTTTATAAATAGCGCCATACTTTTCAAGCAATTGATCGAGTGGTGCACCAGCTTCTGCTGGGACGCCATCTTTCGCTCGTTTAAAGCCCCAATTGTATTCGCCGGAGCTCGAAGCAAAATAAGGATTGATGCTCACTGCAGCTGCAATGATAAAAGTAGCAAGTACTGCACCTACTATATGTTGTTTCCACATAAAAACGCATCCTCTCTTTTTCATTAGGATGCGTAGGTTACTAAAAATTATCCCAACTGAATTAATCATCAGTTATTTTCAGAATTGCTAATAGCACTTTTAATATCACCGATAGCAACGGCACAGTTGCCATTGGAAAGTATCTTTATAATAAATCCTCAAGCGCTTCTTTTAGTTGAGGAAAATGAAATTCAAAATTTAGATTTTCTAATACTTGTGGCAATACATACTGACCTTCTAATACGAGCATACTTTGTTCACCAAGTGCTAGTTGCATTGCAAGGCTTGGGATAGGCATCCAGTGTGGACGCTTCATGACCCCAGCAATTGTTTGGCCAAATTCTTTCATGCGTTTTGGGTTTGGTGCTGTGACATTAAAAGCACCATTTATCGACTCATTCATGATTGCAAAGTAAAGCGCACGCGCTGCGTCATTCACATGAATCCAAGAGAGCCACTGTTCACCAGAACCAACTGTACCGCCGACATACATTTTATATGGAAGTAACATCGATGGAAGAGCGCCACTTTCACTTCCTAAAATCACACCAAAACGAGCAAGTGCTACACGTACACCTAAGTTTTCAGCGCGTTTTGCATGGCGTTCCCAATCATGAACCGTCCAACCTAAAAAGTCTGTGGCAAAATCCGTGCAGTTTTCGGTATATGTGTTGATTGTAGAAGTTGGATAAATACCTACAGCGCTAGCGTTTACGAGTACTTTAGGTTTCTTCTGAAGTCTTTCTATTATACGCACAATTTCAAGAGTAGCTTCCATTCGACTTGTATAAATGGCCTTTTTCTGTTTTTTCGTCCAACGGCCATCATTTAGTGAAACCCCAGCTAAATTAACAAATGCATCTACCTCGCCAAGCTCTGTTTCAGGACGAGAACCGTCTTGTAACCATTGTACATAGTTGATACCATTTTCGTGTTTTGAAGTGGAACGTGTTAAAATAGCGATTTCGTGCCCATCAGTTTGTAAGTATTTAGTAAGCATTTTGCCGACGAAACCAGTGCCTCCAGCAATAACGATTTTCATTAGAAATCCCTCCTTTTTCCAATCGATATAATTACACTATACATAAAGATGAGCGAAAAGAAAAAGATGTTATAATGATGTAAGTAAAGAGGTGTTTCTATATGCGTATTATTACAAAAATTGCGCGTCAAAAAAACAATCCAGAGCGTTATAATATATATTTGAACGAAGAGTATGCTTTCCCAGTTGACGAAGCAATTTTACTTCAATTTGGGTTAACAAAAGGGAAAGCCCTAGAAGCATATGATATAGAAGAAATTGCTTATGAAGATGAAATTAGAAAAGCCTTCAACAAGGCACTTAATTTCCTTTCTTATCAAATGCGTAGTGAGCATGAGGTCAAGAAAAAGCTCCTCGATTTGGAATTTGGGGAAGCGGTTATATTAGAAGCTATTCAGAAGTTAAAATCTTATGGCTTTTTAAATGATGAAGTATATTCGAAGGCACTTCTTGATACGAAAAAGGCAACGATGAAAAAAGGACCTCGTGCAATTCGTCAAGATCTCATCAAAAAAGGAATCGATAAAACTTTGCAAGATGAAGTACTTGAAACGTTTAGTCATGAAGAACAAGTGAAGCTTGCTACACAACTTGCAGAAAAAGTAGTCCGCTCAGAGAAGAAAAAAACACCTGCGCAAGTAAAGCAAAAAATTCAAGACTTTCTAATGCGAAAAGGCTATTCTTTCGGTATAGTGGATGAGGTACTTCAAGACATCACGTTTGAGCAAGACGAGGATGACTGGCAACAAATGCTCGATGTACAAGGCGAGAAAGTTTGGAAAAAGTATTCAGCGAAGTATACTGGTTATGAGTTGAAAATGAAAACGAAGCAGGCCCTTTATCAAAAGGGGTTTCCTGTTGAAGTGATAGATCGTTTTATTGAAGAGAAGGGGAATGAACAATGAACGAAAAAAATTATGCCGCTATGTCAGAGCACGAGTTACGCGAAGAAGTGGCAATGTTAAAAGAGAAAGCACGTAAAGCAGAACAGCTAGGAATCATTAATGAGTTTGCAGTATATGAACGTAAAGCTTTAATGGCAGCAGCTTATTTAGTAGACTTGGATACGATTGTACAAGGAGAGATGTATCGCATTGATGGTTCTGACAATCAATATTTCCAAGTCGATTATTTAAAAGGCCGTTTTGCATGGGGGCATCGTTTAGGTGGCGATAAATATCAAGAGGCATTACCAGTCTCAATATTATCACCAATAAAGGCGGGGAAATAAATGCAAGAAAAAATAGAAAAATTAACAACCGAGTTATTAGCAAAGAATCCACAAATGTCTACTGGACGAGCACAAGTTTGGATCGAGCTTTTATGGAGCGATTTTGAGTCGACATCAGCCAAAGCTGGTTATAACTACCGCGGTGTAGACTATACAGAAAACTTAGTACGCCAATTAATTAATAGCTATGGCGATAAGCTTCACGAATTCGCAGGACGTAACCCGAAATACGCACATTTACTTGATGCGAGCGAAGACATGATGCAATAAAAAAGCCGGTATGTCTCGTTTATATGAGACATACCGGTTTTATTAGTTAGGTATGGTTGAACAGACTTAATTACTAGCCCCAATCTGTAACTTCTTCTGGAGTTTATCTTCGGTGAAAATCCAGCCTGTGTAAGAAGTAACAATTTCGTTGTCATCATTTAATTGAGCAACGGCAACGAATGGGTAGCGATTGTCACTACGGTATCGAAGGTCGATTAAACGGACTTCAGTTAAACCATTATCAAGTTCGGAAATTTCCCAACGATATAACGGTGAGAAGGACACAAATGCATCTAGATTCGGATCTTTCAGCGCGGCTTCTATGATCGGTGTTTTTGGCATTGGTTTAATTTCGAATTTATCGTAAATATTAACGGTACGACCGTACGCACGGCCGACATAATAATGTGTTTTTGATTTTGCGGCGATGCGCCAATGGAAGAAGCGCATTGTAGGTGCTACAATGACATAATCCTCATCTTGAATTGTATGATGTACAGCCTGTTTAACGGCTCTTTGTACGGCAAAGCGTAAAATATAATAGCCGACAATAACTATATACATGATGCTGAATGTCCACACTGGATTTGCGCCAAATGCCCATAATAGTATTCCAAGGCAGTGTAGAGTAAAGATAATTGGATCAAAGGTGTTAATGACACCGAGTGCGACCCATTTTCTCGAAAAAGGACGTATGGCTTGCGTGCCATAAGCATTAAAAATATCAACAAAGACATGAAGGGCAACAGCTAAAAATGTCCAGAGCCACAAATGAAGGATATTTGCGTCTTGAATAATAAAAGATAAAGCAGCAGTAATTAGTATTGGCCATAAGGCAACTGCGGGTAAAGAGTGTGTTATCCCACGATGATTACGAATATATACTGCGTTATTGCGAAACTTTAAAACAGTATCGATGTCTGGGGCTTGTGAGCCAATAATGGTACCAGCCATAACGGCGGTGAACGTCATAGGTTGACTTGCGACAACAGGATCAGCAAGTGCAAGACCTCCAAGGGCAATGCCCATAACGAAATGTGTGCCTGAATCCAAAAGTATCCACTCCTAATATGCAAGTTAATAGAGCGCACATTGCATACATGCATATTTCAATAATGGTGATGTGATTACATTTCTATATCTTTATTGTATACCCTTTTTAGCATTAATTAAATCTGAAAAATCCTGGAGGTAGCTGTGAATTATCCATATGTAACAGAATTTCGACAAACATTAGTCGAATGGTTTGAACGTGAAAAAAGAGATTTACCTTGGCGGCACACGAAAGACCCTTATAAAATTTGGGTGTCAGAAGTGATGCTACAACAAACGCGTGTTGATACAGTTATTCCATATTACAATCGTTTTATGGAAAGCTTTCCTACGCTTGAGTTGTTAGCAGAAGCACCGCAGGAGTATTTATTAAAGCATTGGGAAGGACTTGGCTATTATTCTCGTGCACGCAACCTACAAGCTGGGGTACGTGAGGTACTAGAAAACTACGGCGGAATAGTGCCAGATAATCGCCATGAAATATCTAAATTAAAAGGTGTTGGTCCATATACAGCAGGTGCTATTTTAAGTATTGCCTATAATAAGCCGGAGCATGCAGTCGACGGCAATGTCATGCGTGTTTTAAGCCGTGTGCTAGAAATTCATGAGGATATTGCTGTGCCAAAGACGAAGAAAATCTTTGAAGCGGCTGTAGAGAAACTGATAGATCCAGAGCATACATCTTCTTTCAATCAAGGGTTGATGGAACTGGGTGCACTCATTTGTACACCAACATCACCTAAGTGTTTATTATGCCCAGTACGTGACTACTGCATGGCATTCAATGAAGGTGAGCCAGAAAAATTACCGGTGAAATCAAAAAAAGTAAAGATGAAGCATTTAACGTATGATGTATTTGTTTGTGAAGATACAGAAGGGCGCATATTAATGGAGCAACGTCCAAAAGAGGGCTTGCTTGCGGATATGTGGCAATTCCCAATGATTGAACAAGAAGCTAAGGGGACATTGTCTACACAGGCTATATTTGAAGCGAATTACAATGTACATGTAAACAAACAACAAGAATTAGTAGCATTTAAGCATGTGTTTTCACATCTTACTTGGCAACTTAATAGCTATTATATACAAAGTGAGCCTTCAAAAAGTGGACAATGGTTTACTCGTGAGCAAATTGAACTGTTACCGATGCCAGTTCCAATGCTGAAAATTTGGGAGAAATTAAAATAAAAAAAATCGTTCGCATAAAAACAATCACCTCGGTACACAATAATGAGCGTGGAGGTGAATTTAATATGAAACGAAATCAAAACAACAACAACCAAGGTTTCCAAAAACAAAACAATCAACAACGTCAAGTTGAGGAATTTGGTTCAGAAACAGATTTTGCTGAAGTTCAAAAACAAAATCAGAAAGCTGAGACGAATAAATCTCAAGCTTCAGGTCAATTTGCAAAGAAAAATCAAAACAATAATAATTGATTTTAATTTGTAAATGATCGCATTTTGATGCGAACCCATTAAGTTTACCTAAGAAAAGACTGTCCATGAAATCTATATGATAGCATGTGACAGTTTTTTTTATTATGAACGTGAAATTATTACCGATAAAATGCTTTTATGATGAAAATTGCTACCATTCCACGTATATTTGCACCTAAATGAAATAACTAAATGAAATTTATGGTTTTCTAACTACACGTTTCATGGACGGGTTGCTATAATATACATGAGACTGCTAGATTTTAGGTAGCATAGAGGAAAAGGTGGGCTTCAAAATGGCAATACCAGTAGAAGGAGAAACGATACAAATACATAGTTACAAGCACAATGGCCGTATCCACCGAGTATGGCAAGAAACGATGGTATTAAAGGGAACGAAAAATATCGTTATTGGTGCAAATGAACGAACACTTGTGACAGAATCCGATGGTCGTACCTGGCTAACGAGAGAGCCTTCTATTTGCTATTTCCATGCGGAGCACTGGTTTAACATCATTTGCATGCTGCGAGAAGACGGTGTGTATTATTATTGCAATCTAAGCTCACCATTTGTTTTCGATAATAATGCGATTAAATACATTGACTATGATTTAGACATCAAGGTTTTTCCCGATATGTCGTACTCACTTCTTGATGAAGATGAATATGAACAGCATCGTAGAGAAATGTCTTATCCTGAAGTTATTGATAAAATTTTAAAACGTAATGTCGAAAAGTTGATTAGCTGGATTCAACAAAAAAGAGGACCATTCGCACCAGATTTTATCGATGCGTGGACGAATCGTTATAAATTCCAGCTAGATATGCAAGCTGACGATAGTGAGTAGCACCTGTTATTTGCAGGTGTTTTTTTGCGGAAAACAACGTTGACATTAGTTAAAGGTTGAAATAGTTAGCTTTTAGGATTCGGTTACTGTACTGTATACGAAATATTGCTATAATACGTAAAGGCATTCAAATAAGAATGCCTGTTTCTTTTTTTAGAGGATGTGATGAAAAGTTGGGTAGTATAAAACGTTATATGCGCTTTGTAAAACCATATACTTGGGAAATTATTTTAACTGTGTTGATAGGGATTGTGAAATTCGCAATTCCATTATTTATTCCGTTGTTAATCAAAATCGTTTTGGATGATATTATTGGGGCAAACGATTTAACGGACGTGGAAAAAACAAAACAGCTGTTTTACTGGCTAGGTGGTACGATCTTCGTATTCTTTATCATTCGTCCACCAATTGAGTATTACCGCCAATACTTTGCACAGCATGTGAGTAACAAGGTGCTGTTTGATATTCGGAAAGAAATTTACGCACATTTGCAGCGTCTTAGTTTAAAGTACTATGCAAATACGAGAGCCGGCGAAGTCATTTCGCGTGTCATTAATGATGTTGAACAGACGAAAAACTTTGTGATGACTGGTTTAATGAATGTCTGGCTAGACCTTGCAACGATTGTTATCGCAATTGGTATTATGTTAGTGATGGATGTCAAGCTCACATTAGTGGCTTTAATAGCATTTCCGTTCTATGCGTTTAGTGTGAAATTTTTCTTTGGTAAGTTACGTGATCTAACACGAAAACGTTCACAGGCACTTGCTGGTGTACAAAGTTATTTGCATGAGCGTGTAGCGGGCATGAGTATTATTAAAAGCTTTACACTTGAAAAGCATGAGCAAAAAATATTTGATGAAGCAAATGGTGAGTTTTTAGAAAAGGCACTCGATCAAACGAAGTGGAATGCTAAATCTTTTGCAGTAGTTAATACAATCACAGATGTTGCGCCGTTACTAGTTATTGCTTATGCAGGTTACCAAGTGATAAATGATGATTTATCTGTCGGAACGATGGTCGCTTTTATTGCTTATATTGAGCGACTTTATGGACCACTTCGCCGATTAGTAAGTTCTTCTACGACATTGACGCAATCGATTGCCTCAATGGACCGTATGTTTGAGTTGATAGATGAGCCGTACGAGGTACAAAATAAACAAGGTGCGATGGAGTTACAACGTGTTAATGGAGAAGTTAACTTTCAAAATGTTGGATTCCAATATGAAGAAGATGGCTCAGAAATTTTAAAAGATATTAATTTTACCATCAAGCCAGGAGAGACTGTAGCATTTGTCGGGATGAGCGGCGGCGGAAAATCGACGATAATAAGTTTAATTCCACGCTTTTATGACGCGACAAATGGAACTGTGTTAATCGACGGGCATGATGTACGAGATGTGACAATCCACTCATTACGTTCTCAAATAGGTATTGTGTTACAGGATAATATTTTGTTTAGCGATTCAGTAAAAGAAAATATTTTAATGGGGAAACCAGATGCCTCAGATGAAGAAGTAATTGCTGCGGCAAAAGCAGCCAATGCACATGAATTCATCATGGGA
Organism: Lysinibacillus sp. NPDC096418; assembly: GCF_044762775.1. Lineage (NCBI taxonomy): Bacteria > Bacillati > Bacillota > Bacilli > Caryophanales > Bacillaceae > Lysinibacillus > Lysinibacillus sp. NPDC096418. Next base: position 30,025 of record NZ_JBIWEY010000035.1, on the reverse strand, counting down.
TTGCCAGATGGTTATAACACAAAAGTAGGCGAACGTGGTGTGAAGCTATCAGGAGGTCAAAAGCAACGTGTTGCGATTGCGCGCGTGTTCCTGAAAAATCCACCGATATTAGTATTAGATGAAGCGACATCTGCACTAGACTTGGAAAGTGAAGCACTAATTCAAGAATCACTTGAAAAATTGGCACATGAACGTACAACAATAATTATTGCGCACCGACTTTCTACTATTACACATGCGGATAAAATTATTGTTATTGATCATGGGCAATTAATAGAAGAAGGGACGCACGATCAGTTAATGAAGCAGCAAGGAACTTACTACAATTTATTCCAAGTTCAGCATTTAGAATAATAGTAGGAAGCACTCACTAATAATGTGGGTGCTTTTTTTTATGGGGTGAAAGTTGTTTTGGAAAATAACCGAAAAACTGAAAGTAAAACATGGGAAAACGAGTGAAAAATAAACGCAAAACACGATATTGTTGAAAAAAAGTATACAGAAATAAAAAAAGAATATTCAGAAAATTGATTTTATAGAATTGTTAGTATATTATGATAATACAAATTTGTTAGTAGAGGTCCCTACTTTTGTAGGAGATGGTATTCATATTGTTTTTTACCATTACTCAATGGTGCTTCTACACTTATTTGAATAATGTTAAAGCCTCAATTCATTATCGCAGGTATTTTTGTACGAAAGTGAAATTGAACTATAAACGATTAAGATTTTGGTAGGAGTGAAATGATTTGAACGAGCGTAAGGAGCTATTAAGGATAGAAGGTTTGGAAACGACCTTTTTTACAGATGATGGACAAATTCCTGCCGTTGATAATATTGATTTTACAGTGCATGAAGGTGAAATTCTTGGCATTGTTGGTGAGTCAGGATGCGGTAAAAGTGTAACGTCATTGTCTATTATGGGATTAGTACCAAGCCCACCAGGGAAAATCACAGGTGGTCAAATTCTATTGGAAGGTAAAGATTTAGTGAAATTATCAGATAAAGAGATGCGCGCTATACGTGGTAAAGATGTTGCGATGATTTTCCAAGAGCCGATGACTTCTTTAAATCCTTTATTCACTATTGGCAATCAATTAGTGGAAGCAATTCTTATACATAATAAAAAATGGACGAAAAGGCAAGCGCGTGAACGTGCCGTTGAAATTGTAAAGCTTGTTGGATTACCACGAGCTGAAGAGTTGATAAATGATTACCCTCATCAATTATCAGGTGGAATGCGCCAACGTGTCATGATTGCAATGGCACTTGTTTGTGACCCTAAAGTGTTAATTGCGGACGAACCGACAACAGCACTAGACGTAACAATCCAAGCACAAATCTTACATTTGATGCGAGATTTAAACAAACGCCTAAATACAGCAGTTCTTTTGATTACCCATGACTTAGGTGTTGTTGCAGAAACATGCCAACGAGTAATTGTAATGTACGCAGGAAAAGTTGTGGAAGAAGCAACAGTTGCGGATATTTTCAATAATCCTCAACATCCGTATACACAAGGGCTTATAAAGTCTGTACCGGATATGCGCTACAAAAAGGATTCACTGTACTCTATTCAAGGAAATGTACCAAAACCAGGTTCTATTAAAGTAGGGTGCCGTTTTGCTGCACGTTGTGAATTTGCAACTGATCGTTGTCGCAAAGAGAACCCACCACTTTATCAAACATCTGAGACACATAAAACACGTTGCTTCCTGATGGATGGTAAGGAGGGCATGTCACAATGAGTAAAGTGATATTGAAAGTCGAAGGATTAAAAAAATATTTCCCAATTCGACAAGGTATGTTTAATAAACATGTAGGTGATGTTAAAGCGGTTGATGACGTTTCTTTTAATGTATATGAAGGGGAAACGTTAGGGATTGTAGGGGAATCAGGTTGTGGTAAATCTACTACAGGACGTTTACTTATGCGTTTATTGGAACCGACTGAAGGTCATATCGAATTTGAGGGTAAAGTTATTTCTGAGTTATCTAAGAGTGAAATGCGTAAAGCGCGTCGTGATATACAAATGGTGTTCCAAGATCCATACGCTTCACTAAATCCGCGACATACGATCGGCAAAATTTTAGAAGAGCCATTGATCGTACACGGGATAGGCAATAAGCAGGAACGCCGTAAAAAAGTGCTCGAATACTTAAACATTGTCGGCTTAAGTGATTATCATGCAAGTCGTTATCCGCATCAATTTAGTGGTGGTCAACGTCAACGTGTTGGAATTGCTCGAGCACTCATGACAAATCCACGTCTCGTTATTGCAGATGAACCTGTTTCAGCATTAGACGTATCTATTCAAGCACAAGTATTAAACTTGATGCAAAAATTGCAAGAAGATTTAAAACTTACGTATATTTTTATCGCGCATGACCTTGGTGTTGTTAGACATATTAGTGATCGCGTAGGTGTTATGTATTTAGGGAAAATGGTTGAGCTTTCTGTCAGTGAGGATTTATATGCAGAGCCGTTGCACCCTTATACCCAAGCGTTATTATCTTCAGTTCCTGTGCCAGACCCAGCGTTTGAGCGTGAACAAATTTTATTAACAGGCGATATCCCGAGTGCCTCTAATCCACCAAGTGGTTGCGCATTCCATACGAGATGTCCATTTAAAACGGAGAGGTGTACACAAGAGACTCCGATCCTAAGAGAAATTAAATCAGGTCATTCTGTTGCATGTCATTTATATGATGATAAGTAACGTTTATGATAAAAAAAGTAGTTGGGGGAATTTTTATGAAGAACAAAAAATTCTGGTCATTAGGGCTAATGCTCGTACTTGTTCTTTCTACTGTCTTAGCAGCTTGTGGCGCTGGAGATAAAAAAGAAAGTTCAGGATCAGATAGTAAAGGTACTAACAGTTCAAACAGTTTAGTTTACGGGCGTGGTGGTGACTCAGTGACACTTGATCCAGCCCAAGCAACTGATGGTGAATCAATTAAAGTAACAACAAACGTATACGAAACACTTGTAAACTTCGGTAAGAGTGATGTAACAATTCAACCAGGTTTAGCAAAATCATGGGAACCTTCTGAAGATGGATTAACATACACGTTCCAACTTGAAGAAGGCGTGAAATTCCATGATGGTACTGACTTCAATGCTGAAGCAGTCGTAAAAAACTTTGAGCGTTGGAAAAATGGCGGCGACAAATTTTCATACTATAACTCACAATTTGTAGTTGGTGATAAGCAAGTAATCGATTCAGTAACAGCTGAAGGTGATTATGCATTAGTTTTTAAACTTAGCCAACCACAAGCTCCATTCCTTCAAAACATAGCAATGGCTGCATTTGCAATTGCTTCACCAGCAGCATTTGAAGCAAATGACGATGCACTTTCTGACAACCCAGTAGGTACAGGTGCATTTAAATTTGTTGAATGGAAACGTAATGACTCAGTAACACTTGAAAAAAATCCTGATTACCGTATCGATGGTCTACCAAAATTAGACAAAGTGGTTTATCGTTCAATTCCTGATAATTCTGCTCGTCTACTCACTTTAAATAATGGTGAAATCGATATTGCTGAAGGTTTAAGTCCAGCCGATGGTGCTAGCATTAAAGGGAATGCAGATTTACAATTAGTAGAACGTCCATCTATGAACGTTGGTTATCTTGGTTTAACTGCAACTCGTGCTCCATTCGATAACGTAAAAGTACGTCAAGCTGTAAACTATGCAATTGATAAACAAACAATCGTAGATGCATTTTTCGAAGGATATGCGGAAGTAGCGAAAAATCCAATGCCTCCAATCATTAATGGTTACAATGATGAAATCGAAGGTTATAACTACGATCCAGAAAAAGCAAAAGCATTACTAGCTGAAGCTGGTTATGACGGTAAGGAAATTGAGTTATGGGCTATGCCAGTATCTCGTCCATATATGCCAGATGGTCAAAAAATCGCAGAAGCTATTCAAAAGAACCTAGCTGACGTTGGTATGCCATCGAAAATCGTTACTTTTGAATGGGCAACATACATCGATAAAGCTGAAAACGGTGAAGCGGATGCGTTTTTACTTGGTTGGACAGGTGATAACGGTGATGCAGATAACTTCCTTTACACACTTTTAGATGGCGATAACATTGGCTCTAACAACTATTCTTTCTATGACAATCAAGAATTACACAAATTATTAGTAGCAGCACAAACTGAAGTTGATGAGGGTAAGCGTAATGACCTTTACAAACAAGCACAAGTGATCATTAATAATGATGCTCCTTGGGTAAATATTGCTCACTCAAATTCAATCATTGGTGCTAGTGCAAAAGTTAAAAACTATATTGCTCACCCAACAGGTACCGATAAGTTAGCAAATGTAGAAATAAAATAATGCTGAAGCAAGCATAAAAATGCTAGCTCACTATTGTTAAAGAAGAGGGGGAGGGAACTCTGCCTCCCTTTTTTTCCTGTATTAAAGTAAGGTAACCGTTTAGTGAAGGCTGAACCTTTATACAGCAATTTTATCTTCATTTAGTAGCAAGCTACGTTACTAAATCAAATACACTGAGACGTATTTGAAGAATGTATTTTCCGAATGGTGTTTGAAGACTAAAGTAAGGCAACATGAAATTAATGGAGAGGTGAAGAAAATGCTTCACTATATCGGGAAACGTTTACTACAATTAATCCCAGTTTTGCTCGGAATGTCTTTTATCGTATTCATGTTAATTCGTGCGATTCCTGGTGATCCTGCTCAAGTTATTCTAGGACAACAGGCGACGAAAGAAGCGGTTGAAGCATTGCGCGCAAGTTTAGGATTAGATAACCCATGGTATACACAGTATTTCAGCTATTTAGGTGGGGTTTTGCAGGGGGATTTAGGCGTTTCGCTTCGTACGAAAGTGCCTGTATCTACTGAAATCTTCCCTTATTTAGCAGCAACGGCAGAGCTTGCAATTTTTGCGATGATTATTGCGGTTGTTATCGGTGTTAATGCCGGAATTATCTCAGCGTGGTTCCAAAATTCTTGGTTTGACTATACAGCGATGGTGATTGCTTTAATTGGTGTATCTGTTCCAGTGTTTTGGTTAGGATTAATGGAGCAGTGGGCATTCAGTATTAACTTAGGCTGGTTCCCGACATCAGGCCGTGAAGATGTGCGTGATCCAGTTACAGCTATCACCCATTTCTATTTAATAGATACATTGATTCAAGGACGCTTCGATCAATTTATTGAAGTGTTACGACGTTTAGTATTACCAGGACTAGCACTTGCAACTATTCCGATGGCTATTATTGCACGTATGACTCGATCATCCATGTTAGAAGTAATGCGTTCTGACTATGTGCGTACAGCTCGTGCAAAAGGACAAAAAATGTTTGTCGTTGTGTACAAACACGCACTGAAAAATGCAATTATTCCTGTATTAACAATTATCGGATTACAATTAGGGTTATTACTTGGCGGTGCAATTCTTACGGAGACAATCTTCAGTTGGCCAGGAATTGGTCGATACATCTACGAAGCTATTGGTTACCGTGACTATCCAGTAATTCAATCTGGAATACTAGTGGTTGCCTTTATCTTCATCATGATTAACTTAATCGTCGACCTACTGTATACAGTGATTGACCCAAGGATTAAATATAAGTAGGAGGGATGATTCATTATGTCTGAAGCAACACGAACAAATACAGAAAAAGTTCAACAAGATCGTGCAGCCGGCCCTTGGATGGAGGGGTGGCGTAGCTTTAAGAAAAGTAAAGTTGCCCTTCTTGGTACAGGGATTGTTATTTTTTTTATTATTCTTGCTATATTTGGTCCGAAACTTGCACCACAAGGAATTAATGAGCAGAATTTATCGATGCGCTTACTAGCTCCTTCAGTAGATCATTGGTTTGGGACAGATGACTTCGGTCGAGATATTTTCTCACGTGTCGTACATGGTGCACGTATTTCACTTTGGGTAGGGTTCTTCTCAGTTATCTTATCTGTAATCGTTGGTAGTATACTAGGTATCGTAGCTGGTTATTATGGAAAATGGGTGGATACGATTATTTCACGTATTTTTGATATTATGCTAGCATTCCCAAGTATTTTACTAGCAATTGCTGTAGTAGCGGTGCTTGGCCCATCACTACAAAATGCGTTAATTGCTATCGCTATTATTAACGTACCGAACTTTGGCCGACTCATTCGTTCGAAAGTGTTGAGTATTAAAGAAGAGGAATATATAACGGCAGCAAAAGCGATTGGTATGAAGGATATGCGGATATTATTTTCTCATATTTTACCGAACTCAATGACGCCGGTAGTCGTGCAAGGGACACTTGCAATTGCAACAGCTATTATCGAGGCTGCAGCACTAGGTTTTCTAGGACTTGGCGCTCAAGCTCCGGCACCGGAATGGGGCAAAATGTTAGCGGATGCGCGTATTTATTTATTGAATGCTCCGTGGACAATGATATTCCCAGGTCTAGCGATTATGCTAACAGTACTGGGCTTTAACCTAATGGGTGACGGTCTTCGTGATGCACTTGATCCAAAAATGAAAAATTAATAGCATTCGATATATGTAAAAAAGCCTTCTGTTCATCATTTGAATAGAAGGCTATTTTTTTATTTAAGTTTAGTCTATTCGACAGGAAAATCCAATTATACTGAGATAGTCCAGAGTGAGTAAGGTGTAGAAATAATGCGTATATTATAGAAAAATAAAGGTTGAAAGAGAGATAAAAAATAGTTAGAATTATCTGAAAATAGGGAAAATGATAATGTTTGATGTATTATACTGAATAAAATATAAAATAAGGTAGGATGGAGCGGTTGCGCATGCGAAACAAGCTGTTAGAAATAATAGGTTTAGAGACAACTTTTTTCACAGATGATGGACAAATTCCTGCCGTTGATCATATTGATTTTTCGGTTCATGAAGGAGAGATCTTAGGAATAGTAGGAGAGTCGGGTAGTGGTAAAAGTGTAACGTCCTTATCAATTATGGGATTAATCCCATCACCTCCTGGAAAAATTACTGGTGGACAAATTTTATTAGGCGAAAAGAATTTGGCGAAATTAACAGATAAACAAATGCAAAAAATTCGAGGGAAAGATGTGGCGATGATTTTCCAAGAGCCTATGACATCTTTGAATCCGCTGTTTACCATTGGCAATCAACTAAAAGAGGCAATTTTAATTCATCATCCAAAATGGCCGAAAAAAAGGGCTCTTGCTCGTGCAGTAGAGATGATGAAATTAGTAGGTTTGCCACGTGCAGAAGAATTATTGAAAGATTATCCTCATCAATTATCTGGTGGAATGCGTCAACGAGTCATGATAGCCATGGCTCTAGTTTGTGAACCGAAAGTTTTAATTGCTGATGAACCCACAACTGCGCTTGATGTCACGATTCAGGCACAAATTTTACAACTCATGAAAGATGTAAATAAACGTCTGAACACTGCTGTTTTACTGATAACGCATGACTTAGGAGTCGTAGCAGAAACTTGTGAGCGTGTCATTGTTATGTATGCTGGACAGATTGTTGAAGAAGCGCCGGTCCATGAGATTTTTAATAAACCCTTGCATCCTTATACGCAAGGGCTCATAAAATCAGTACCAGATATGCGTTTTAAAAAGGAGTCGTTGTATTCAATACCAGGTACAGTGCCGAAGCCAGGAACTATAAGAGTAGGTTGTCGTTTTGCAGAGCGCTGTGAATTTGCGATGGAGCGTTGTACACAAGAAACTCCGCCTCTTTATAATGCATCTGAGTACCACAAATCCAGATGCTTTTTATTAGCCGAACAGGAGGTAGGTAAGCGTGACGAATGTGCTATTGAGAGTTGAAGGCTTAAAAAAATATTTTCCAATCAGAAAAGGCATTTTTAATAAGCAAGTAGGGGATGTGAAAGCCGTCGATAACATTTCCTTTGATGTTTTTGAGGGAGAAACACTCGGTATTGTAGGGGAGTCAGGCTGTGGAAAGTCTACAGCAGGCCGCTTGCTTATGCGTTTACTAGAGCCGACATCTGGAAACATAGAATTTGCAGGAAAAGAAATATCTGAATTATCAAACAAAGAGATGCGCAAAGCTCGCCGTGATATTCAAATGATTTTTCAAGACCCATATGCATCATTAAATCCCCGACATAACATTGGCAAAATTTTAGAAGAACCACTAATTGTACATGGAATGGGGAAGGCAGCAGAACGGAAGAAAAAGGTGTTAGAACTACTTCAGATTGTTGGGTTAAACGAATATCACATTAAACGCTATCCGCATCAATTCAGTGGTGGGCAAAGACAGCGCATCGGCATTGCTAGAGCGCTTATGACTAACCCGCGTTTAATCATAGCAGATGAACCAGTATCGGCTCTTGACGTATCTATTCAAGCACAAGTTTTAAACTTAATGCAAAAGCTGCAGAAAGATTTAAAACTGACATATATTTTTATCTCGCATGATTTAGGGGTTGTCCGTCATATTAGTAATCGAGTTGGCGTCATGTATTTAGGTAGGTTAGTAGAGTTAACCGCAAGTGAAGATTTGTATGCGGAGCCACTACATCCATACACACAAGCATTATTATCTGCTGTTCCTGTACCAGACCCAGCGTTTGAACGCGAGCAGTTCATTATATCTGGAGACATTCCAAGTGCATCAAATCCGCCAAGCGGTTGTGCATTCCACACAAGGTGTCCCTTTAAAAAGGAAGAGTGTTCAACTGTTGTACCAAATATGCAAGAAGTAAAACCGGGTCATTATGTTGCTTGCCATCTCTACGATGAATTGCAGCATTAAGTGATAGAAAACATTTAGGGGGAAAATGAATGAAGAAAAAGAAGTTTTGGTCATTAGGCATAATGCTTATCCTTGTTCTTTCAGTAATCTTAGCTGCATGTGGTGTCTCTGATAACAAGGAAACAGGTTCTAAAGATACTTCTACAGATGACGACACGGCTACTAGTAGTGGAAAAACAGAATTAGTATATGGCCGTGGCGGTGATTCAGTAGCACTTGACCCAGCTGTAGTAACTGATGGTGAATCATTCACAGTAACAGCTAATTTATATGAAACTATTGTTAACTTCGGTGAGCAAGACGTAACTATTCAACCAGGATTAGCGAAAACATGGGAGGCGTCTGAAGATGGTTTAACATACACTTTCCAACTACAAGAAGGTGTAAAATTCCATGATGGTACTGATTTCAATGCTGAAGCAGTTGTAAAAAATGTTGAGCGTTGGAAGGCTGGGGGAGAGAAACATCCTTACTATAGTTCTCAATTTGTAGTGGGGGATAAGCAAGTCATCGAATCCGTAACAGCTGAAGGAGATTACACGGTTGTCTTCAAACTAAGCCAACCACAAGCACCATTCCTGAAGAACTTAGCAATGTCGCCATTTGCAATTGCTTCACCAACAGCATTTGAAGCAAATGAAGAAGGGTTATCTACTAATCCAGTAGGGACAGGTCCATTCAAGTTTGTTGATTGGAAGCGTAATGATTCTATTACAATCGAGAAAAATCCAGATTATTATATCGATGGTTTACCGAAATTAGAGAAAGTAATCTATCGTTCTATTCCAGAAAACGCAACTCGCTTAAATTCACTGAATACAGGTGAAATTGATGTAGCGGATGGCATTAGCCCGTCCGACAAAGCGTCAATCGAATCAAATGATAAATTACAATTAATCGAACGTCCATCTATGAACGTTGGTTACCTAGGTTTAACAACGACTCGTGCACCGTTTGATAATGTAAAAGTACGTCAAGCTGTAAACTATGCAATTGATAAACAAGCTTTAGTAGATGCATTCTACGAGGGGTTAGCTGAGATAGCGAAAAATCCAATGCCTCCAGTAATTACTGGTTACAATGATGACATCTCGGGTTATGCATACGATCCTGAAAAAGCAAAAGCTCTCCTAGCTGAAGCGGGTTATGACGGTAAAGAAATAGAGCTATGGGCTATGCCTGTACCACGTCCATACATGCCAGATGGTCAAAAAGTAGCCGAAGCAATTCAAAAGAATTTAGCAGATGTCGGTATGCCATCGAAAATTGTATCGTTCGAGTGGGCTACTTATTTAGAAAAGGCTGAAAATGGGGAAGCAGATGCGTTCTTGCTTGGTTGGACAGGTGATAATGGAGATGCAGATAACTTCATTTACACATTATTAGACGGAGATAATATCGGTTCTAATAACTATACGTACTATGACAACCAAGAATTACACAAACTGCTTGTAGCTGCACAAACTGAAATAGATGAAGAAAAACGTATTGCACTTTACAAACAAGCACAAGAAATTATCTTTGCTGATGCACCATGGGTTCCTCTTGCACATTCAATTCCAATCTTAGCAGCAGGTGCAGATGTACAAAATTATATTGCACATCCAACAGGTTCTGACCGTTTAGATGCAGTTTATTTTAAGTAAATTCAAATGAAGATAAAGCTTTTGAACGCTAATTCCAAAAAGAATTTGGTAAGTGTCGCTTACTTCATAGTGATATAACAAGCTTATGCAGTGGGCGACTTTGCTCATCACTGCAAAAACGGGCTGTGGCAACTATGATTGTCACAACCCGTTTTTCTGTATGAAAGAACATTTGCGAAAACGGATGTCGTTTAGTGACCAGCTAACCTTTCTGCAGTAAATGTATAGATTTTTTTGATTTCCTTAGCAAAAGTACAATATGAAAATAATAGAGAGGTGGAGAATATGCTTCACTATATGGGAAGACGTTTACTACAATTAATCCCAGTTTTGCTTGGAATGTCTTTCATCGTCTTCATGCTTATACGTGCGATTCCTGGTAATCCGGCACAAGTTATTTTAGGACAACAGGCAACGAAAGAAGCGGTCGAAGCATTGAACGCAAGTTTAGGATTAGATCAGCCATGGTATACCCAATATTTTAGCTACTTAGGTGGTCTTCTACAGGGGGATTTAGGTGAGTCGTTACGGACGAAACTTCCTGTATCAGAGGAAATTTTCCCGTATTTAGCTGCAACTGCGGAGCTTGCATTATTTGCAATGATTATTGCAGTGATTATAGGTGTTAACGCAGGAATTATTTCAGCATGGTTCCAAAATTCTTGGTTTGATTATACGGCGATGATTATTGCTTTGATTGGTGTGTCGGTGCCAGTTTTTTGGTTAGGTTTAATGGAACAGTGGGCGTTTAGTATCAACCTTGGTTGGTTCCCAACGTCCGGAAGGGAAAATGTGCGAGATCCGATAACCGCCATTACCCATTTTTATTTGATTGATACGCTGATCCAAGGACGCTTCGATCAATTTACTGAAGTGATAAAACGATTAGTGTTACCAGGAATGGCACTTGCTACAATTCCAATGGCTATTATCGCACGAATGACGCGTTCATCTATGCTTGAAGTAATGCGTTCAGATTATGTGCGTACGGCTCGTGCTAAAGGGCAAAAAATGTTTATCGTTGTATATAAGCATGCACTGAAAAATGCAGTTATTCCTGTGATAACGATTGTCGGCTTACAAACAGGTTTACTACTGGGTGGTGCAATTTTAACTGAAACGATTTTTAGTTGGCCAGGTATTGGTCGTTATATTTATGAAGCGATTGGCTTCCGGGATTATCCGGTTATTCAGTCAGGTATTTTAGTCATCGCCTTTATTTTTATCATGATTAACTTATTTGTGGATTTATTGTATACAGTGATTGATCCGCGGATTAAATACAAATAGGGGAGATGCGATTATGGTTGGAGTAATGGATATAAAAAAAGATGCAACACAAAATCGTGCGGCAGGTCCTTGGAGAGAAGGCTGGCGTAGCTTTAAAAAGAGCAAAATCTCCCTAATTGGTGCAGGTATTGTATTGTTTTTCATTGTACTTGCAGTGTTTGGTCCGTTGATTGCACCGCAAGGAATAAATGAACAAGATTTTACGAAGAAGCTTTTAGCACCTTCAGGCCAGCATTGGTTTGGCACCGATGATTTTGGTCGAGATATTTTTTCTCGTATTGTGCATGGCGCTCGTATTTCACTTTGGGTGGGTCTCTTCTCAGTTATTCTATCTGTAATAGTTGGAAGTGTATTAGGTGTTGTAGCTGGTTACTACGGCAAATGGATTGATACTATTATTTCGCGGATATTCGATATTATGTTGGCATTTCCAAGTATTTTACTAGCTATTGCAGTAGTAGCTGTACTTGGCCCATCTCTACAAAATGCATTAATTGCGATTGCGATCATTAATGTACCAAATTTCGGACGACTGATTCGCTCAAAAGTTCTGAGTGTAAAAGAAGAAGAGTATATTGTAGCTGCGAAAGCTATTGGAATGAGTGATATTCGTATTTTGTTCTCGCATATTTTGCCAAACTCAATGACGCCAATTATTGTGCAAGGTACACTTGCGATTGCGACAGCCATTATTGAAGCAGCAGCACTTGGCTTCTTAGGACTTGGAGCTGAAGCGCCAGCACCAGAATGGGGAAAAATGCTTGCGGATGCACGTATTTACTTAATGAAGGCACCGTGGACGATGATTTTTCCAGGGTTAGCAATTATGCTAACAGTACTCGGCTTTAACTTAATGGGAGATGGGTTGCGGGATGCACTCGATCCGAAAATGAAAAGTTAATAAGCTTCTAATTCATATTGCGAAAAGTTTTTTATATTGGGGTACTATTTAGTAATCTTTATGGAGCCAATATTTGAATTTTATGTAATATTATTTTAGACTTAAGATAAGGCTGAAATAATTACCTTTGTTTCGATATATTAAAAGTTTCCTATTTGTAATTGAGTAGCAAGTAGTGTCAATTTTGCTAATTATGGGAATCAATGATTTTGTCTAGATTCGTTTTTTCTAATTAATAACGATGTATTCGTATTATTCAGCTGAAAGCGTATTCAATTTTTAGGAGGATGTTTATCGTGGGTATTAATTTGCAAAAAGGGCAACGCGTCGATTTGACAAAAGGCAATGCTGGTTTAAATAAAATTAAAGTCGGATTGGGATGGGACCCTGTAAGCCAAGGAAAAAGTGGCGGATTTTTAGGTGGTCTATTTTCTGGAGGCGGCGGAGGTGGCAGAGACGTTGACTGTGATGCGTCTGTTCTAATGCTACAAGAGGACAAGCTTCGAGCAGGAGATGACATTGTTTATTTCGGAAAATTAGTGAGTAAATGTAATTCTATTCAGCATTCTGGTGATAATTTAACTGGTGATGGCGATGGTGACGATGAAGTAATTACAATTGAATTAGGCTCAGTACCAGCTCAATACAATAAACTTGTATTCGTCGTTAACATTTACGATGCAGCTGGACGTAAACAACACTTCGGTATGATTCAAAATGCATACATTCGTGTGTATGATGGCACGACAGGCAACGAACTGATTCGCTATAATTTAACTGATAACTATTCGGACTTAACGACGCTAGTTTGTGGCGAAATTTACCGCAATGGTAATGAATGGAAGTTCGCGGCTGTTGGTAACGGTACGAACGATGTGAAACTTGGCGATGTAGCTCGAAGATATCAATAAATAAAAAATAATTATAAATCATTAGGAGGAATATAATAATGGGTATTTCATTACAAAAAGGTCAAAAAGTAGATTTAACAAAAACGAATCCGGGGTTAACAAACGTAATTGTAGGTTTAGGATGGGACACAAACAAATATGATGGTGGACATGATTTCGATTTAGATTCATCTGTATTTTTACTTGCTGATACAGGCAAAGTAGCAGATCAAAATGATTTTGTCTTCTATAACAATACAGTTGGCGGCAATGGCTCAATTGAACACTCAGGTGATAACTTAACAGGTGTTGGCGATGGCGATGACGAAGTTGTGAAAGTAGCGTTAACACAAGTGCCAGCACACGTACAACGACTAGCATTCACAGTAACAATTCACGATGCAGAAGCACGTAACCAAAACTTCGGTATGGTAACAAATGCATTTATCCGCATTGTGAATGCAGCGACAAATGAAGAAGTAATTCGTTATGACTTAGGTGAAGATTTCAGCATTGAAACAGCAGTAGTTGTTGGTGAGTTATACCGTCATAATGGCGAATGGAAATTCAATGCAATCGGTGCAGGCTATCAAGGTGGATTAGCTGCTCTTTGTAATGATTATGGCTTAAACGTAAACTAATACTGCAACTTTTTATAGGGAAGGGAGATTTTCAAATGGGTATTCAGTTAAGTAAAGGGCAACGAATTGATTTAACGAAGCAAGATCCAGGATTAACTAATGTAGGTATTGGTTTAGGCTGGGATGTAAAACAATTCGATGGCGGAAATGACTTTGACTTAGATGCATCTGTATTTTTACTAGATGCATCTGGAAAATGCCGTAATGAGCAAGACTTTATCTTCTACAATAATTTAACAAGTTCAGACCAATCTGTCGTACATACGGGGGATAACCGTACCGGTGAGGGAGATGGGGATGATGAAAAAATTCTTGTGAATCTAAAGCAAGTGTCTCCTCAAATTGAAAAGATTGTTGTGACCGTGACGATTTATGATGCTGAAGGTCGCCATCAAAACTTCGGGCAAGTATTGAATGCTTATGTTCGTTTAACGAACGAAGATACTGGCTCCGAAGTCCTTCGATATGATCTTGGCGAAGATTTTAGCATTGAAACAGCTGTTGTATTTTGTGAGTTGTACCGTCATAATGGCGAGTGGAAATTTGCCGCAGTAGGATCAGGCTATCAAGGTGGCCTTGCTGCACTGGTAAATGCATACGGCTTGCAATAAGTTAAAGGCATTATGTAATTGATGGGGGAACTCGTTTGGACGTAGTAAATGAGATACTTAATACATATGCGCAGTTTTTTAACTGGCAAATGTGGGGTGAAGTTTTAACGGATCCAGTATCATGGGGACTAATTCTTTCGTTAGTGATTATGGAAGGACTTTTATCTGCTGACAATGCATTAGTATTGGCGGTACTTGTTAAACATCTTCCTCCAAAACAGCGAAAAAGAGCTTTGATGTATGGTATGTTTGGTGCTTATTTCTTCCGATTTATCTTTATAGGTATCGGTGTATATTTGGTAAAGTTCTCGATGGTGAAAATTATAGGGGCCATCTATCTAGCTTGGCTTGTTATCTTGCACTTTAAAAATAGTGGCGATAGTGAGGACGAGGCGAAAGAGTTTAAGAAAAATGGCTGGATGGTCCGAGTATTCGGTACTTTCTGGGCAACGGTTATCTCAGTTGAATTAATGGATATAGCCTTTTCGGTAGATTCAATACTTGCTGCATTTGCGATATCAGACCAAGTATGGGTGCTGTTATTAGGCGGGGTGTTAGGAATTATCATGATGCGTACAATCGCTGGTGTATTTCTAACGTTGATTGAGAGAGTGCCAGAGCTTGAGACTACAGCATTTATTTTAATCGGTATTATTGCGTTTAAAATGTTTGCAGGTGTTTTTGGTTTCCATATTTCACACGAGATTTTCTTCGTCATTTTAATCATAGCATTCATGCTAACATTTGTTATGCATAAGATGAATAAGGTAAAAGCAGCGTAACAGAAGGCACTGTATTGGTCTGGGAAAAACAGGCTGATGCAGTGCCTTTTTTACAACAATCATTCTTTTGATAAGGAGGGAATCAGATGCAACATTTTTCAGCTGAAGCAGAGAAGGTTTTTTATAAAAAACCACAGCCTTTTACAAAATGGGATGCACCAGAAATTTTAGCGTATGCGCTAGGTGCGACTTTGTATATGCCTGCGTCGATGCCTAATATTATTAATATGGTGCAATCGCATAAATATAAAGAGTTGACGTCATTTGTCATAGATTTAGAAGATGCTGTTGGAGATGCCGAGTTAGGAATGTGTGAAGCGAAATTAGTAGAAGATATTGGTGCATTATTTACGCTGTATGAAAACAAACAAATTGAGCGACAAGATCTACCGCTAATTTTTATTCGTGTACGTAGTGTAGAGCAATTTGCATTTTTAACGGATGCCTTAGGGAAACATCAAGAAGTATTAACTGGCTATGTATTTCCTAAATTTGCGACAACACAAGGTGCTACTTATTTTGAATTGTTAGAGAAAACTATACAGCAGCATCAGCTAACTTTATACGGGATGCCGATTTTAGAAAGTCGTGACATTCTATATAAGGAGTCTCGAATGAACGCATTATTTGCCATTAAGGAAATCCTCAATCAATATCGTTCACGCGTATTAAATGTGCGTATTGGAGCAACAGATTTTTGTGGAATATATGGCATTCGTCGTCGTGTGGATTCGACGATTTACGATATTGCTGTTATTCGAGATTGCATTGCAGACATTATAAATGTGCTAGGCCGTGAAGAAGATGGCTTTGTCATTTCAGGACCAGTATGGGAATATTTCAACAATCAGCGAATATTAAAACCAGCTTTACGAGCAACACCTTTTAGTGAAAAAGGAGCGTTAAATGCGCGTAAGGCTTTGCTAGATGACTGTCTAGATGGTTTGATGAAAGAAGTATTAATGGACAGGCAAAATGGAATTTTAGGTAAAACGATTATCCATCCTAGCCATATTCGTGTTGTGCACGCGTTATATGTGGTTTCTTATGAGGAATACTTAGATGCGGTGAGCATAATAGAAAATAATGACGGCAAAAAAGGTGTAGTGAAAAGTCATTATGCCAATAAAATGAATGAAATGAAGCCGCATTCGAGATGGGCGCAACAAATATTACGCCAAGCGCACTTATATGGTGTATACAATGAATCCATGGATTTCGCGTCTCTTTTATTGCACACAGATGTAGGAGGAAATGAGTTTGAAACAACTAAAGAGCAGGCTGAAAATTATTCAAAACTATGAAATAGATCTTAAGATAACGGACAATCCGTATGATTTTGCGTTAACAGATTTATTTAAGATGGCAACGCGTATTAATAAAAAAAGGCGGTTTCTATTTGTCAGTACAGTTCTAGGTAAGCATTTAGCGGTACGTCCACAAGTACCGATATTAACCGGAACACTGTTAGCGATGATGTATCATCATAAGCGTACTGGTGTTGCGACTGAGTTACTGCCTAATGTTGTACAGGCCCTAAAGCAACATGAAAATGCGCCGGCAGTTTTACAACAAGTGGAGGAAAAGGGGATAGATTTACCTGAGGAGACATTGTTAATTGGTTTTGCAGAAACGGCGACAGCGCTGGGTCATGCAGTTTTCAATGCCTTTCAATCGAAGGCGACCTATATTCATACGACACGTGAACAACTGCCAGACATTGAACCATTTGTAACATTTGAAGAGGAACATTCACACGCGACGAGTCATCGAGTTTATAGTGAGCAACCTGAAAGATTGCTACAGGCGAAGCGTATTGTGTTAGTAGATGATGAGATTACTACAGGCAATACTGTAGTGAACATTATTGAAACGTTGAGAAAGAAATTTCCCTTCGTAAAGCATTATACAGTGCTGTCGATTTTAGACTGGCGATCGGAACAACAGCAAACAGTATTTAAGCGATTAGAAGATGAGTGGGATCTAACGATTGATTTTATATCAATTATCGGCGGACAATTTACTAGTATTGGGGAACCGACTTTATCAAGCAAACAAGTAGAAATAACTACGCAAGAAGCTCAAGAAATGACGTTACTGTCCGTAAAGGAGCCGATCGAACAAAAGCGATATCGCTCCATTGCAGAAAATGGAGTTGAAAATACCGCACCATACATGCTAGCGACGGGAAGATTTGTGCTGACAGTTGAACAGCATGCGGAACAAAAGAATACAATAAAGAGTACCGCTGAGCAGTTAAAAAAGCTGAGATCAGGTGGTCCTGCACTTGTGATTGGCACGGGTGAGTTTATGTATATACCAATGCAAATAGCTACTTATTTAGGTGAGGATGTTTATGTACAATCGACAACGCGTAGTCCAATTTATTGTTCAGGGGAGAAGGGCTATACAATTACTGAGAAAATAGCGTTTGAAAGTCCTGAAAATAATGGTGTTGAAAACTACCTATATAATATTCAAAGTTATCCATATTCGGAACTTTTTTTAGTTGTGGAACGTATAGCAGATAAAGACGTCGTAGCGAGAGTTGTGCAAGCTTTGCAATCAGTAAGTACTGCAAAAATATATGTAATTTGTATGCATGAAATGGAGGGTGAATAATGCGCGCACTAATGCAACCCGATAAAATGGGGAGTTATGCACCAGAGGATGTTGTCTTTTTACTGCGTGATATTAGTAATGTATCGCTTGAATTAAACAATGAAAAGCGTGAGCGTCTAATCCAGTCTGGTACACATTATTCTGAAATGCTACCCGTCGAGTACCAGCCTTCAGATGCATACATGTCACTTTTCTATAAAACGTTAGATGCCTCTGCAGAACGTATTGCACTAGCCGTTGGGATTGTGGCAGAGCAAATTGTAGCACGCCAAGGATTAGATAATTTAGTGCTTGTGAGTTTAGCGAGAGCTGGTACGCCAATTGGAGTTTTGATAAAGCGTTATATTAAAATGCGTTACAACGTCGAAGTAGCACATTACACAATTTCAATACTTCGTGGACGTGGAATGGATGAAACTGCTATTCATTATATATTTGCAGAACATCCATCAGCATGCATTCAATTTATTGATGGTTGGACAGGAAAAGGTGCCATTACGAAAGAGTTGCAACAAGCATGTGAGCATTTTAATGCAAACAATGAGGAACAATTAGATGCAACATTAGCTGTATTAGCCGATCCAGGACACTGTACGTCTATTTATGGTACACGCGAAGATTTTTTAATTCCCTCTGCTTGTTTAAATTCAACAGTGTCTGGGTTAGTAAGTCGCACTGTATTGAATTTACAGTTTATGAAGGAAGATGACTTCCATGGGGCGAAATATTATAAAGAGCTAGAGGACGTAGATGTATCAAACTTGTACATTGATCGGGTAAGTGCTTATTTCGAACAAGTGCAAAAGGCAGTCGAACGGCAAAGAGGTGAGCAACAAACGGCACCTGTCACATGGCAAGGCATGAAATCGGTGCAAGTAATCCAACGAGAGTTAGGGATATCAAATATTAATTTCGTAAAGCCTGGGGTTGGCGAAACGACGCGTGTATTACTACGCCGTGTACCATGGAAAATTTTAATTAATCCTAAATATGTGAATGAACTTGAGCACATATTATTATTAGCTAAAGAAAAAAATGTACTTGTTGAAGAATATTTGAATATGTCGTACGCATGCTGCGGCTTAATAAAAGAAGTATAGAAGGAGAGAATACATGCTACTATTTACATCTGATTTGGACCGTACGCTTATTTATTCAAAACGTATGATGGATAGTTTTCCACCTGCAACATCGCCTGTTATTGCAGAACGGTTGGACGGAGAAGCGATGAGCATGATGACAGAAGCAACAACAAAATTGCTTCATCAGGTACATGAGCAAACGTTATTTGTACCTGTCACTACACGCGCTCTCCATCAATATGAACGCATTCATTTAATAAAAGATTTATCTCCGACTTTTGCAATTACGAGTAATGGAGGTACAATATTAGAAAAGGGGCGTCCAAGCGAAAAGTGGACGAAAGTTTTACGTAAACGTATTGAAGATTCCGCCATACCAGAAGCTGATATGTTACGTCGTTTTGATGCAATGAAGTCGGATGCTTGGCTGCAAAGGACATTTTATGTTGATGATTTATTTTATGTTTATTATGTAGATTTGGAAATCATAAGCCTAGAGGAAGTACAGGCAATGATTCAAGAATTCGATGCGCTCGGTTGGCATGTCCTTTTGCAAGGAAGGAAATTATATTTTCTCCCGAAGGTGTTAACGAAGGAAGCGGCGATTGCTTACATGAAAGAGCATTGTACATATGATGTGCACGTGGCTGCAGGTGATTCCATTATGGACTACGGTATGCTTGCAACAGCAGATATTGGCTATACACCTGATCATGGGGATTTGAAAGATAAGCAATCGAAAGTACTGGGTAATACTATTTACTCGGCTCACAGTGGTGAAGCCTTTACGAAAAATTTACTGGAAGAAGTTTTGCAACTTGCTGCAAAACAACCAATAGTGTAAGTAAGATGTAAGGAGGTGGCGTTTGTATGCAAACAATCACAATTGAATCGGTTTTGGAACGTGATCCTATTGATTGGCTACAAGCGTTCCAAGATTCACCGAAGATGCGGGCGTTATATGAGGCGACAGATAAACATGTACGTTTTAGTCGCATCGCCGTTCGTGTATTGGGTGTACCAATAGAAGAAGATGATTATTTCAATTCATTATTTACATTGGCACAACATCAAAATATCCATATTTTAAGTGAAGAATTAAATAAACATATTGAACAAAGTGACTTTCAGGCGTTACAAGGTATTTTAGCGCAACATCAAAATTCGCCAAAAGGCTTGTCAATTAACCGCTTGATTGCGATGATGTATGGTCATCAGCTTATACCGAAGCATGATGATGCATCGATGAATCGACATTTGCAGCTTGCAACTATTCGAGTTGTGGAACGTTTTCGTGATCAGCAATCACTTGGATTAATGGCAAATGATTTTCGACGCTTTTTAATTGATATGGTGAAGTGGCTAAAAAACCACTGGATTCAATGGACAAAAACAATGAAATCAACGGACGATTTTCCGAAAGTTGTTTGGTATGGCGAAACGACGATTAGTCAGAGGTATTTCTTACTTTTATTAATGGAGCTTGGTTGCGATGTGCTAATTTTTCACCCAGTTGCAGTTGATGAGTTTGCTGAAGTAGATCCAACGAATATATTTTCTATTACGCATTCTTATGCAAGCCAAACTACACTACAGCCTTTCCCCGATAAATTACGTGATCGTCAGGCCACTGTTGGCTATCGTTCGAGTCAGCATTTTGAGCAGTTAATGCATGACCAACAGTCAGGTGTTTATCGTCCATGGCAATTTAAAGATTTTATGCCCCGTTCATTGACGTTACGTATGACCTATGATGATATTTTTATTTATGCAAATGAAAAGGCCATGGTCCGACCAAACTTTGAAGTGGTAGGTCATGAAGTGGTAATACCAGTGATTTTTGCGAAAATTAGTGGTGTGTCGAGTCGACGTGAAGAATATTGGCAATTCATGCATAAGCTACAAGCTAGCCCACAAACGGTATTTGTGCAAGAGTTCCCTTATGCTAAAACAAGTAAAGCGAATTTTCATTTCCACTACAAGCATTGCTTAGTGAATGGTGAGTTATCAGAGGAACGCATTGTTCAAAGTGATTGGTGGCAGTACGGAGAATTAACTTTGGAGTTACAGCAGGCAATTGCACACACGATAAAATCTTCATGTGAAAAACCATTGTTGAAACAACAGCCCAACGAATCGTTATATGATTTACAGCTATTCTTATTTAAGCAAATGACGATGATTCCAAAAGAGATTTTACGTTTATTGCAAAGCTTTGATTATTCGCAAGAGGTACCAAAACTTGTACTATACCAAAGTCCACAGCAACCAGCTTTATCACGCGAAGATATTGCATTATTAGTATTTTTAAATCGTTTCGGTGTCGATATTGTCTTCTATAATCCTACAGGTAAGCTTGATTTAGAAAAATACTTGCAAGAGGATACCTTCGATAGTCATCGATTAGAGCATATGGTGTTTGATTTGCAATATGAAGAGCCAAAACCGCAAAAGTCAGCGCCAGATAAAATTATAAAAAAATTATTTAACCGCTTTTTCTAACGACTAGGAAAGGAGGTGCATTATGTCCAACTTACCGATAATACTTGAACAGCTAACTCCAGAAACAGCAGAGGCGACTAAATTACAACTTCGTCAAAGTTCGGAAGTTCAGCAAATCGTGAATCGTATCAATGTGAAAAATCAAATGGATTTAATGGCACTGGGTCAAGGACCAGCGACGAAATTATCACGCTTTTCGGACCAAATTTTAAGTATGATGTCTAAATCGACAGTGAATGAATCAGGCGAATTATTAAAACAACTTGAAGAATTAATGATGAAATTTGATAAGAAAGAACTTATTGAGCAGCAAAGCTTTTTAGGGAAGTTGTTTAAACGTGCACCGAAAAAGAAGGAAGACTTATTTGATAAGTACAATGTTCTCGGCAGAGATATTGAGAAAATTCACTATCAATTTGTGCTAATGGAAGAGGCATTAGCGAATGATAATCGAATGCTAGCACGGTTATATCATGAAGATTTGATGTATTATATGGAGCTTGAAAAATACATTGTAGCAGCAGAAATGAAATTGGATGAAGTCACATCGACGTTAATACCGATGTATGAAAAACAGAGTGAAGCAGGCAATCAAATCGCTCGAATGGAACTAAATAGTTTGCAAGCGATCACTGAAACACTTGCTCATAAAATAGATGAGTTGGAGAAATCACGTATGGTTGCGATTTTAGCAGCTCCGCAAATCGAAATGATTCGTAGTGGTAATAGCGAATTAATCGAACAAATTAATGGAGCATTCGTCAAGACGATTCCTGTCTTTAAGATGAGTATCATGAATGCAGTCAATGAAAAGCGACAAAAGCTACATAATGAATCAGCTGCTGCTTTTGAAAACCGCATGAAACAATTCGGTGGAGCAAACGGTGATGCTGTGCAATTAAGTATGGCAATGGCGCAGCAACCAGAAAAAACACTAACGCTTGAAGAAATGTGGGATACGATTCTTACAGGTATTACGAATTATCGCCAGCTACGTGATGAACAAACTGCACAACGTAAAAAAACAGAACAGCAACTCTTGGCACTTCGTAGTGAAAAATAAAAATCCAACACCGTACGAAACGGTGTCGGATTTTTTATTTTTGCCCTGTACGCCAAGAGAGCCCCCATTTATAGGCTTTGTCCATGTCTTTATGTCCGCTAAAGTATTCAACAAGTCGCTCAACTTTAAAGGTTTCGTTATTTACATTTTCAATCATAGCGATGGCACACATGTTTTTACCATTACGATGTTCATTTAAACGAACTTCAATACTAGGCCCTGTTCCGTAGTTGATGGTCACGATTCCGTCAGCCTCTGACCAATTTGCTATGCCTTCATAAATAAAGGCATACACAAGTACACGTTTGATTTCTTTTACCTTATCCCCGTTAATACGTAAGTTTTCTCCGCCACTTATCAATCCTGTACGATCATCACCGTCTAATGCAATAAAGGGTGGATAATGTAAATTGCCGAATGTATTGCCAAGAGCTTGCACGCAACTTTTCTCCCCATTAGTTAATTCGTATAAACAACCTAAATCTAAATCGATACCACCTTTCGATTTAGTACCAAAAAGGGAAGATAAAAATCCTCCTGATGGTTTTGGTGTTTGTTGATTCCAATTTAAGTTGACGAGAATTTCCCCTATACCTTGATTTTGAGATTTTGATAAATTTATAGATTGTCCTTTCTTTGTTAATTCGATTTTACTTAAATTCACCATAGAATATGAACACCCCTATTTATTTCGATTTTTAAGTTAATTATATCGAATTGGAAAATATTTATAAATAGGTTGAGAGAAATAAACGACAAACTGGTTTAAACCAATTTGTCGTTTTACATTAAATAATCTCTTCTTCAATTTCCAAGTTAATATCTTCACCGTGGTAGTTTTGGAACGAAACAATCAACATATCTAGATGCTCCAAGTTTTCCTCGTAATCCAAAATACGCGATAAAATATATAGCAAGTGATAACTTGAGAATTCTGTTTCGCCTTCTTCTTGTGTGAATTTCACTTGTTTGATGAAAATATCCATTAGCTGATTGCGTTGAATATAATCAATATGGTTGGACCACTCAGAATGCTCAGGCTTTAATTTTCCTGTGTATTTCAAGAGGAGTTGTTCGTGATATGTTAGTAGAAAATCTAAACGCTCCTGAATTAGTAAATGGAATTGTGTTGGTAAGACCGCCAGTTCATTTTCATGCTTGTGAAGTCGATTAAGTAGCTCTAGACTTTTTTTCGACGTTGTAATCATTTGACGGTACACAACAAGCTTACGCGCTTTTTCAAACTTCTTATTTTTAAAATAGCTACGTTCTTCTTTGTAAAATTCGTAAAGCATATCTATACGTGACATGCGAGATTGGAATTTACCTAATGCTGCTTTTGTAGAAGTATGTTCGGAAGCCTGCCGTACAGCCAGTCGTGTCCACCGAATAATATCATCCTGTAAAAAATGAATTTTACGGAATAATTTCACTTCGTATTTCGGAGGAAGGAAGAATAGGTTAATGACAAAAGCTGCGAGTACACCGACTAATACTGTTGAAAAACGTATAAAGCCAAATGTAATAAAGTCGTCTCCTTGAATCTCCATAATCGCTACGACCGTTACAAGTGCGATGGATAAGGATTTTTCCAGCTTGAATTTTAACATTAGCCCAATCGTTACCACGACAGCTATTCCGATCGCCACTAAATGATGACCAAACAGCAATCCAAATATAACGGCAATGGTAGCACCAATTACATTTGCCTGTATTTGTTCAACAATCGTTTGGTATGACCTGTAAATGGAAGGTTGAATCGCAAAAATGGCTGCAATCCCAGCGAATACTGGAGAAGGCAATTTCAATAATTCGGCTATAAAAAGCGCAAAGACAATTGCTACAGCAGTCTTAAAAACACGGGCACCTAATTTCATAGAAAGTGGATGTCCTTTCTGTCAGTTATTTTAAAGTTATATTCTATACAGTATAGAAGGAAGTGTCCATTAAATACATGAATTTAGCATTCTATATATAAAAAAACGACTTTCCAAGGAAAGTCGTTCAATAGATGAATATTAAAGTTGGGAGAATGCATAATCTATAGCTTTGATTGTTTCGTGAATATCAGCTTCTGTATGCTCAGTTGTTAAGAACCATGCTTCATATTTAGATGGGGCAAGGTTAATGCCTTGTTCAATCATTACCTTAAAGAAACGACCGAAAATTTCGCCATCAGAGTTTTCAGCCTGCTCGTAGTTTTCAACTTTAACGTCTGTAAAGTAAATTGTTAGTGCGCCTTTTAAGCGATTTACTGTGATTGTTACATCATGTTTTCTTGCTGCTGTTAAAATACCTTCTTCTAAAATAGCGCCAAGGCGATCCATTTCATCGTATATGCCAGGCTTTGCAAGTACTTCTAAACAAGCAATACCGGCTTGCATTGAAGCGGGGTTACCAGCCATTGTTCCAGCCTGGTAAGCTGGACCAAGTGGTGCAACTGTATCCATAATTTCTTTACGGCCACCGTAAGCACCGATTGGTAGACCACCGCCGATAACTTTACCAAGTGCCGTTAAATCTGGAGTTAAACCAAGTAGGTCCTGAGCAGCACCATAATGGAAGCGGAATGCTGTGATGACCTCATCGTGAATTGTTAATGCACCTTTTTGTTTTGCAGTAGCATGAACTAATTCTAAGAAACCAGGTTTTGGTTCCACGATACCAAAGTTCCCGACGATTGGTTCAATTAAAATCGCTGCAAGTTCATCGCCCCATTTATCCATTGCTTCCATAAATGCTTCTGGGTTGTTGAATGGTACCGTGATTACTTCTTCGGCAGTAGCTGTTGTTACACCTGCAGAGTCTGGTGTTCCAAGTGTTGCAGGACCTGAACCTGCAGCGACTAATACTAAGTCGAAATGACCGTGATAGCAGCCAGCAAATTTCATAATTTTAGTGCGACCAGTGTAAGCACGTGCGACACGGATTGTTGTCATAACTGCTTCTGTTCCTGAGTTATTGAAGCGAACTTTATCCATTGAAGGGATGGCTTCTTTTAGCATTTTGGCAAAAGTCACTTCATATTCAGTTGGTGTACCGAATAATGTGCCGTTTTCCGCTGCATGCGTAATAGCTTTCGTAATATGTGGATGACCGTGACCTGTCACGATAGGTCCGTATGCGGCTAAGTAATCGATATAACGATTGCCATCGACATCCCAAAAATAAGCACCTTTCCCACGGGCCATAGCTACAGGTGATCCACCACCAACTGCTTTATAAGAACGAGAAGGGCTATTCACACCACCAACGATGTGCTGGAGTGCTTCTGCGTGTACCGCTTTGGATTTTGAGTGATTCATAAATATTGCCTCCAATTCATTTTTACCCTTCCTATTGTAGACCTATCGAAGTGAGAAATCCAAAGAAAATCGGGGATATGACTTGATTTGCGACTTCGAGTAGAATAAGAGGTAACAAAGGAGGAGATTATTAATGGATTTAATAGAAGGAAAAAAAGCACCCGAGTTTTCGTTAGTCAATGAAAAGGGTGAAACAGTGCAATTAAAAGATTACCAAGGGAAAAACGTAATTCTATATTTTTATCCAAAAGATATGACACCAGGATGCACAACTGAGGCTTGTGATTTTCGTGATAAGTATGATGACTTCAGTCATTTAAATGCTGTTGTATTAGGTGTTAGTCCGGATGATGCAAAAAAACATACGAAGTTTATTGATAAGCATGGCTTGCCTTTTTCTCTGCTAGTAGATGAAGATCATGAGGTGGCAGAAGCATATGGCGTGTGGGTATTGAAGAAAATGTATGGTCGTGAATATATGGGCATTGAACGTTCAACGTTTTTAATAGACGGAGAAGGTAATCTTGTAAAGCAGTGGCGTAAGGTGCGTGTGAAAAACCATATTGAAGAAGTGTATGCATTTTTAGCGGAGCAGGAGGGGATAAAATGAGAATCTATTTTACATTTGAACCAAGACCGGATTTAAAGGACCCGTTAGTTGCGGAGTTTCCTGAGATAGACTTTGTGTTTGAAAATGGGTTATCTAATAAGGAACTACAAAGGGCTGACGTACTAGTTACATATGGTGAGGATTTAGATGATAATAACATTCAATATGCCGAAAATGTTAAATGGATATTTGTTGCCTCTGCAGGCGTAGAAAAAATGCCAGCGCAAGCAATCATTGATAGAAGTATTGTGGTTTCAAATGTGCGTGGTATTCATAAAACACCGATGGCAGAGTCAATTCTTGCTCATATATTAGCCATTAAACGTGCAATACCTTGGATGTACGAGCAACAGAAAAAAAGTGAGTGGTCAAAAAAAGCGAAGCAAACGGAATTACGTGATAGCACGGCTCTTATTTTAGGGCCGGGTACAATTGGCAGTGAGGTTGGTCGCTTACTACAAGCTTTTGGTGTTACTACTATTGGTTGCAACCGATCAGGTAAAGAAGCGGCGTATATGGATGAAATCGTGAGTTTCGATGGACTTTTAGACACTTTACCAAGAGCCGATATTGTCATTTCCGTTTTACCAAAAACGGTAGAAACAACGCATCTATTGAAAGAAGCTCATTTTAAAGCGATGAAAAGTAATGCGATTTTCATGAATTTTGGTCGCGGAAACTTAGTAGATGAGAATGTTCTGATTCATGCAATTGAAAATGGAGAGATTGGCTACGCAGTGCTTGATGTATTTGAAGAAGAGCCTCTTGTAGCAGATCATCCATTATGGACACTGCCAAATGTCATCGTGTCACCGCATGTATCGAGTCATTCTTCCCGCTACGTTGAGCGTAGTTTAGACATTTTCAGGCCAAATCTTGAGAAATGGCTGAATGGTGAAAAGGATTTAGAAAATGTAATGAACTTGTCAAGAGGGTATTAAGCTATAATTTTTCATAAGATGAATGAGCAAATGTTGACAGATGTTGGTTTCATTCGATACACTATTTATAACAATTATAAATTAATAATACTTATGAAAAGGGGTGCATGGCGATGTCTGTAACGCATTTACAAGATGCACTTGACACGTTAAAAACAACTGGTGTACGTATAACTCCCCAGCGTCATGCTATTTTGGAATATTTGATTCAATCGATGGCACATCCTACTGCCGATGACATTTATAAAGCACTTGAAGGGAAATTCCCAAATATGAGTGTGGCGACTGTCTACAATAATCTTCGTGTATTCCGCGAGGTTGGTTTAGTAAAGGAGCTAACTTATGGTGATGCTTCGAGTCGCTTTGATTTTGTCACAAATGATCATTATCACATAATTTGTGAAGGCTGTGGGAAAATCGTAGACTTCCATTATCCTGGTCTCGATGAAATTGAGCATTTCGCATCGCAAGTAACTGGATTTGACGTGCACTCACATCGCCTTGAAATTTACGGTACATGTTCGGCATGTAAAGATGTAGCTACAAAAGTGCAATAAAAATTCCTAGCTCTCGGATGAGGGCTAGGAATTTTTTAGTTATGTTGTTTTTGATTGTAGGATTGATCGAATTCTTTTCCTTCTAATGTAGGGTCAAGTGTAAGTGGTTCATTGCAATACATACACATATCTACACGGCCTAAAACTTTAGTATGCTTGTGGCAATTTGGACATTCGACTTGCACAGCGCGCGTCGACAATAATCCAATCCAACCATACACTGCTGTACTACCAATAATACAAAGTAATCCAAGAGACATAAAAATAAGTACAAGCCATTGATTGCTTCTGAAGAAAATTGCACCGTACATGATGATAAAGCCGATAAAGATTAAGGCTAATGCAAATGAACGGATTTTATTGATTTTACTTTTATAAGGTTTCATATATCATCTTGCCTCCCAATCTAAAGAATACTATAACATATATGGATAAAGTATTTTAGATTAGAAAAAAATGAAAAGAAGGATTCTTATGATAGTATGTCGAAATTTAAAACATAATAAATTGCAACGAAAACTATATTGGGAGGGCTGAATTATGGAGCAAGTTTTACGTCCGATTTATCAAGAACGTGCTAGCCAGCCAAATACACTAGGTGTTATTTTAATTCAAAAACGAGAAGAGCAAAGTAATGTAACAGATACATTTGATACAGTCCTACTTATAATCGTTAAGGAGGCGGAAAAGCCGGTATTTACGAAACACTATCTATATGAAGGGAATAAGGTTGCCTTACATACAATAACAGAGAAATTATTACGAAAATGGTTGTTAATTGGCTCTAACAAAAAGGTTGTAGATTGGATTTTCTTCGGCAAAGTATTATTCGATCGCAATGAATTTCTTCATAAATTAAAAATTGAATTACAGGAGTTCCCGTTCAACGGTCGCAAAATCAAAACGGGTATTCAATTTTCGAAGCTAATTCGTCGTTACTTAGAAGGGAAAGAGTACTTCGATAAAGGCAGCTATCTAGATGCTTATAATCATGTTGTGGATTCTCTTCATCATTTAGGACGGTTATCAATTATTGATAGTGGTTTATATCCAGAAGTAACGGTATGGGGACAAGTAAAGAATATTGAACCAGCTATCTATAAATTGTATGAGGAACTAGTGATGAGTTCTGAACCAATTGAAAAGCGTTTAGAGCTACTGTTTTTAGCAAGTGAGTTTTTAATTCATTCACGCACACAAGACGGTGCTTGCCATATATTGGATGTTATGAAGAAAAAAGAAACATGGACAATTCAGGAACTTCACGATCACAGTGAACTTGTAAATTACTCTGTCGACCTAGAAGTCTTTGTAGAGTATCTAGTGGATAAGGGTTATATACTTATTGATCCTATAATAGCAAAAAGCGAAATGATTTTTCATCGACACTATAAAGTCAATACAGATGTTCTTCTATAGAAACAAAATCAAGTCTATAGTATGCTTGTAATCGAGGTATGAAAAATACCTCGAATTTTATTTTAAAAAAGTGTTGACGATTAATATATTAGTGTTGTAATATATTAATTGTCGCTAAGACATCACAAAAAACACTTTGAAAACTCAACGAAAAAACTTTTAAAAAAGTTGTTGACAGAGAATTGATGAAGTGTTAATATGAAGAAGTCGCTGAAAACGACAACTTCAAAATGAACCTTGAAAACTGAACAAGCAAAACGTAATCAATAACGTTTTAAGTATCTAACAACTAAGTTAGTGAACAAAACATAAGTAATAAATAGATATCAACTTTTAGTTGATACGCTAGCAAAGCTAATGAGCTTTCAAACTACTTTTATGGAGAGTTTGATCCTGGCT